>NZ_CP095069.1 GCF_022921055.1 Hymenobacter volaticus | reverse complement strand
GCCGCCCACTAGCACCAAGGCGCTGTAGCGGCCCAGTGGGGCACGGCTCACGTTGCTGAGCTCTATTCGGCTGAGTGGGATTCCAAGGTGCTGGCTAGCTACAAACCAGGCCTCCCCCACTTCGGCCACGTTGGTACCTGTGCCTACCAGCAAAGCTGCTTTGGTTTCTGGCACGGTGCGCACGTTGTTAGAGCCCAAGTCAATACCGCCCACGCTGAAGCCAGTGCTTACCCCAGTGAACGTTACCTGAGCTTTCCGGCTCACGCGGCTCACAATCTGAAACACCGAATCGGCGGGTAGCTTTTGCGTGGCCACTGGTATCACCAGAGAGCCATACCCGAAATCAACGGGCTTGGCGCTGGTGCCCGCCCGGAACGGCTTGAACGCCGTTTTCACGGACAGTCCAGCTTGTTGCAAGGCCACCAAGGCCTTGGGAGCATTATAATCGGACCAGGGTAGCAGATAAGCGTAGCTGCTGGCCCCACCATTGACCGTGCCGGTTAAGGGCTTGCTGGCTACTACCGGCGCGCCCTGCACCAAGCTGGTGTTTTTTTGTTTGGACAGCGGCAGCCCATACGCGTGGGCCTGGCTCCAACCAGTTACATCGTAGAATACACTGTCGTGAAAGGCCGTTACTTCCTCGAACAAGGAGTGCACGATGCGGTACTGCGGTTGGGCGGTAGGCACCACATAGGCCTTACCTTGCTCGAAGGTTTGCTTGTCGAGCGTGACAGTCTTGCCCAACTCGTGCACCCGGATTTTATGTTGGAGTAGCAGCTCTAAGAAGCGGTTAGTAAGCGTAGGGTCCTGGGCGCTGCCAAACACGTACGCCTTAGTTGGAAACTTATTAGCCGCCGTCAAGGCCGAACTGAAAAACTCACGCTGGTGGCGCAAATACAACTCCCGCTCCTCTACCGCCCCACGCACGGTAGCCAAACCCGTCGCGACGTGGTTGCGGATGGTAACCGGAAATTTCACGACGCCATTGCCGCCTTCCTGCGCTATACCCCGTGAACTGCCTACCTCGAACGTAGCTCCTACCCCGCCCTGGAAGTCTGGGTAGGTGGAGCCATAGATGGGCGAAAGATTATCGAATTGCTCTTTGGTCCAGTATAGGGCGCCGAGCTGGTCTAGGGCCTGGGCGTGGTACTTGGCTAGGTGCACATTGAGTACCTCATAAGTAGCCCGTGGAATCAGGTCGTTTTCAGTGCTCAGGGGCTTAGTGGGTTCGAAGTAATAGGTGCTGCTGGTACCCATTTCGTGAAAGTCGATCATCACATTGGGGTACCACTCATGGAAAAACGCCATTCGGGCCCGGCTTTCGGGCTGGGTCAACGCCAGCCAGTCGCGGTTGAGGTCGGTGTAGAAGTGGTTGGTGCGGCCGTTGGGCCAAGCCTCGGTGTGCTCCCGGTCGAGCGGGTCGGTAACGGGAGGCCACGACTTATTTTGGTCGAACCAGTGCGAGGCCCGGTCGCGCCCATCGGGATTTTCCAGCGGATCGATGGTGATAATCGCCTGGTCTAGCCACTGCTTGGTTTCGGGGGCGGTAGAGGCCGTTAGATAGTAGGCCGTGAGCAGAGCTGCTTCCGAGCTAGAGCTTTCGTTACCATGTACACCATAGTTGAGGCTCACTATCACGGGCAGCTTGCCATAGTCAGGCGCCGGCTGGGATGGGTCCACCAGAGCCTTGCGCTCGGCTTGGAGCTTGGCTAGGTTCTGCTGATGCTCCACCGAGGTGATAGTAGCCACCACCTGCGGCCGCTCCTCGAACGTCTTGCCTAACACCCGAAAACTCACTTTGTCGGACACCCGATCCAACTCACGTAAGTAAGCTACAATTTGGTCGGAACGGGTGTAGTGCGAGCCAATAGGATATCCGAGAAACTGCTCGGGCGTAGGAATAGCTGGATCGAACGAACCGGGCGCCGCTTTCGGAAAGTAAAAACTGATGGAAGTAGCCGTTTGGGCCGCAACGGGTGCAACCATACCTAGGCCAAGAGTGAAAAGGGCAACAGAAAAGTATGCTTTTAACATAGCAGTCAGAAGACAATCAAGTATTGTTGAATCGGTGTTGAGAAAAACTGTCATGCTGAGTTTGCCGAAGCATCTCACTCGATTGTTGGGCAAGTACTAGGTTTATCCCATGGGCGAGATGCTTCGACTTCACCTGCGGCTGCGCTCAGCATAACGTTCTAATTGTGTTCAAACGGCAGCACGCCGAATACTCAGAATCATAGCAGAACAGCCTTTGGCACGACGCTTAATAACCAGGGTTCTGCTCTAGATCCGGATCAGCAACCAAGTCGTTGAAAGGAATTGGAAACAGCCAGCGACGCTGATCGGTAACGCCTAGCACGACGCCAGCACGGCCGGTGCGCACGAGGTTAAACCAACGGTCGGCTTCGAAGGCAAACTCCACCCGGCGTTCATTCTCAATGGCCAAAAGCAGTGCTTCGGCGGAGGCAGCCGTACTGGCTGGCACACCGGCGCGACTACGCACGACATTCAAATCTGCCAACGCCTCGGTGAGCTTACCTAAGCGGGTGCGGGCCTCAGCACGGATCAGGTACTGTTCGGCTAGGCGCAGCACATAGCTTGGGTCGTCGCGCTGGGCCGAGCGGCTGTAGAGGTTGCCGTATATGACGTTAGCTCCGGCAATGGTAGTGGTAGCCAGCAACGCTGAGCGGTTTCCTCCCACAGCAGGGTCGTTGAGGAGAGCAATAGCAGCTGGCACCGGTTGAAAGTTGAACTGCCCACCTAGCGCACTCGGGAACCAGTTGTTCCACATGGTGTTGGCATCGGCATTACTGAAAGTAAGCTCCAAGATGGACTCCCGGCTCAGGAAAGGCGCCGTGGATATGGTGCGGTAAGGCGTTACCAAGCTGTAGTTGGCGCTGCTAATCACTTGCGTAGCGGCTACTTCTGCCTCTGTCCACTGCTGGCGGTAGAGGTGCAGACGGGCACGCAGGGCGCGGGTGGTGGCTTTCACGGCCCGGTTGCGGGTGGTAGCTTCAGGTAGCAGCGTTTCGGCCTGGGTTAAATCGGCTAGCACTTGGTCGTAGGTCTGGGCGAGGGTGCTGCGACCCTGGCCTTGGCCGTTTTCCTTGGTGCGGGTAGGCGTCAGTACCAGCGGCACGCCGCCCCAACCCCGGCCCAAATCGAAGTATACCAAGGCCCGCAAAAAGTAAGCTTCGCCGAGCAACTGGTTTTTCTCGGTGGCGGGCAGCAAGGGGTCCTCAACAGCGGGCAAGGCAGCAATAACGTTGTTGGCGCCATTAATGGCTTGGTACATCTGCGTCCAAGCCTCGGTAATGAGCACGTTGTCGGCGCTGAGCTGGTTTTGGTCGATTTGCAGAAACTGGTTGAGCGTACCGTTGAAGCGCACATCTTCGCCCGGCAAAAAGCCGAGTACCGGCCAGTTTAGTTGGTAATATGCCTGCACCCGGTCGTAAACGCCGATGGTGGCCGAGCGGGCGCTGCCCGCATCGGTAATGGCGCGGTTGTCAGGCAACTGCTGCACCGGGGTAGGTTCCAACAGGTCGCTGCACCCGGTTAAACTCACCGTAGCCGCAGCTAAGTTGAACGCAAAAAGAAGGCGGTATATATTCTTTTTCATCTAGAATAATGCTTAGAGTCCGACCGTTACGCCCACTTGGAAAGTGCGGGGTTGGGGTACCGTGGCCCAGTCGATGTTTTTACTGTTCTGCACGCCGCTCTGCGAGTTGATTTCCGGATCCAGCCCGGAATAAGGCGTGATGGTAAAGAGGTTAGCAGCTTGCACGTACACGCGCAACGAGTTTAGGTGCACCCGTCCGATAGCCTCCTTGGGCACAGTGTAGCCCAGCGTGAGCGTGCGCAAGCGCAGGAACGAGCCGTCTTCCAAGTATCGGTCGCTCAGGTTCTGCACCACGCCGCCGTAGTTGTTGCTAGCCGGATTGGTGGTCAGGCGCGGAATATCGGTTTGGTCGCCGGGTTGCTGCCAACGGTCGAGTTGCTCGCGTAGGTAGCCGATGTTGCTTTGAGTGCCGCCGTGCACCAAGAAGAAGCGGTTCATGTTCATGATTTTCGCCCCTTGCTCGAAATTCAGCAGAAACCCAAAATCGAAGCCTTTATAGCTAACTGAGTTGCTGACGCCCCCGAAATAGTCGGGCCAAGCATTGCCCACTAGCTTGCGGTCGGCCACCGAAAGCTGTCCGTCGCCATTCACATCCTCGTACTCAGCATCGCCACTTTCAGAGTTCACACCGGTTTGGTGATAGAGCCAGAACGAGTACAGCGGCGCGCCTTCTTCCAACCGGAAAATGTCGCGGGAGCCAGCGGTAATCGGGGCAGCCAGCTTCTGAATTTTGTTCACGTTGCGAGCCACGTTGAAGGTGGTACTCCATTGCACCGCGCCCTTGGGCAGCCAGTTGGCGGTTAGCTGGGCTTCCACGCCCTTATTACTAACGGCACCGTAGTTTTCTACGATAGAGGCAAATCCGGTTTTGCGAGGTACTGGCACGTTCAGCAGCAGCCCTGAGGTGTACTTGTCATAATAATTAAGCTCGAGTTGCAGCCGGTTTTGCAGCACCGCTACATCAACGCCCACGTTCCACTGCCGCGTCGATTCCCAGCTTAAGTTGGGGTTAGCTAATTGCAGAGGGGCCGTACCTGGCAAGTCCAGGTAGTTGGCCCCACCCTGCACCAGTCCAAGCGCCGCGAAGTCGCTGATACCGGCTTGGTTGCCCGTCTTGCCAACGCTAGCCCGCAGTTTCAGCTCTTGGAATACATTCAGATCCTTGATGAAATTCTCCTCGCCCAAGCGCCAGCCTAGCCCCACGGCCGGGAAGTAACCCCAACGTTTGTCGCTCCCGAAGCGTGAAGAAGCATCGGCCCGCAAGCTTAAATCGGCGGTGTAGCGCTGCTTGAAGCTATAAGTGGCCTTACCGAAAAATGATAGCAACCCGGCCTCAGAGCGAGACGATGTACCCGTTTGGGTGGCAGCCGAGGCGATGCTTGTGAGGTCGTTGCTCGGGAATTGCTGCCCAAACAACGACGTGCGCTGGAACGTGTTTTTCTGTATGGTATTACCTACCAGCGCTTGCAGGGAGTGGTCGGTGCCAAAGTCTACGTTGTAGTTCAGCGTTTGCTCATTGAGCAGCGTGATGTCGCGCGAGAGGTAGGATGTGGCTGTGCCGCGTGGCTGCCCGGCCAAAATCAGCGTGTTGTTGAAGTTGTTTTCGTACATCTCGTTGAAGTCAATGCTCCAACTGCTACGCAACGTCAAGTTCTTCAGGAAACGGTACTCCCCGTACACGTTCGAGATGCCGCGGGTGCCTACTGCATCGTTGTTAAGGTTGTCGATGAGGGCTTGGTGGTTGTCGAATGAGCCGTATTTAGCGTACGAGCCGTCGGGGTTATACTCCGGCAGGTTGGTGCGCGGGAACAAAGCTGAGTTGATAACCCCCACCGGGTTGTTGTCGTTGCTGCTCACGTTGCGGTGAGTGCGGGTCAGGGCCGTGCTCGTTCCGATGCGCAGCTTCTCGTTCACCGAGTTGTCGAGGTTGACGCGCAAGCTGAATCGGTCGAAATCAGTAGGCCGGGCAATGGCTTCCTGCTTGAAATAACCCGCCCCGATGTAGAACTGCGTTTTTTCGGAGCCCCCAGCCGCCGATAGTTCATAGCTCTGGGTCTGAGCCGTGCGGAACACGTCGCTCAGTCGGTCGTAGGTTTGCTGCTCTTCAGGCAAACCTCGCCCGCCAGAAGCAACCGAACGGTAAGGCAACAAAGCAGGGTTGCCGCCGTCATTGAGAAACCGCTCGTTTTCCAGTGTCGCCAGCTCCGGCCCGCTTACTAGCTTATACTCTTTCGGCGCCTTCGAGCGGGCTTGATACGTGTTGAAAGTGATGCGCGTTTTGTCGCCGGCTTTGCCGCGTTTGGTACGAATCAGCACCACGCCGTTGGCCCCGCGCGAACCATAAATGGCCGTGGCGTTGGCATCCTTCAGGATTTCCATGCTTTCAATATCCTGCGGGTTCAGATCAGCCAGCGGGTTGGAAGCTACTTGATTGCCGAGGCCAGTAGCAATCAGGTTGCTGTTGTTGATGAACACACCGTCTACCACATAAAGCGGGTCGTTGCTGGCATTGACGGAGTTGCTGCCCCGAATGCGGATAAATACGCCCCCACCCGGTACGCCCGAGTTGGCTGACACCTGCACCCCCGGCGCTTTGCCCTGTAGAAGCTGGTCAGGGCTGGCCGCAGGAATATCCCGCAGTTCATCGCCCTTCACCGAGCTAATGGCACTGGTCAGCGTTTTACGATTTTGCTCGCTGTAGCCCGTCACCACCACTTCCGAGAGCTGCTTAACGTCGGATTTGAGCGCAATCCGTACTGTGCCTGATGTTACTGTTACAGTCTGCCCCACATAACCAACTGCGCTGACAACCAACGTATTGCTGCTTTCCGGCAAGCTGAGCGAGAACTGTCCGTTCAGATCGGTAGAAGCGCCCACCGTGGTGCCTTTCACGACCACCGTCACGCCCGGAAGTGGACTGCGGTCCGCGGCATCAACGATGGTGCCGGTCACAGTTTGCGTAGGTGCAGTTTGAGCAAAGCTTGCAGTAGCGAAGCTCGCCAAAACGATAGGCACTGCCCCAAGGGTAGAGATTTTCATGTATGAAAAAAGAGAAGTGACAAGTGAAGTGTGCTTTGCCTAGCGTCATGTAGCGACGCGGCTTCCTTGTGGTTTACTCAGTCCATGTAGCCGAATGGCAGTTCCGCACGCAGGCGCTTCATTGACGGCCGGGGCATGGGCGCCGGTAGGCTGTTGCCACCAGAAAAACCGATGGCAACGCTGTTGAAGAAGGAACAAGTAGATGCACTCGGCGGTATCTGGTCACTACAGCTCTACCGATCAAAATCGGTAAACCAGAACTGCGAGGACACAATAAGGCCCGGGTGCGGGGTAGCGAATAGGCATGCTACCGCCTTCCACTACGTGAGCAAACAAGAAGGAAAAAGAGTAATCCCTAGCCCCTAGCAGCCCATGCTTATCATCTGCATACAGACGATAGAACGCATGAAATCACAACAACCATGCTGTAAGGCAGCGCGGGTGATGGGTAAGGCGGCAAAGCTGGTGATCGTGCTCACGGCATTGTTGTTTTTATATGGTCAGGACTTGGCACCGTTCCGGATGTTCCGGGGGTTGTCGGCGGTTCATAGAGCCTGTCTCTCCGCGCCTCTGTATAAAAACAATCCTTTACTTTATTGGAAAGAATTGATGTTACAAATGTATGCGAGTGGGTTTCAGAAATGCAAATTTATTTTCTAACTATATGTTAAGGCCCTACTTAACCTGCATTTACTACATGCAACATCACAGAATAGCTCACCGATATTCGGTTAAGTAAAGAAGGCGATGCTACCTCCATTATGTGCCTGTTGCATGCCGCTGAAGTAGGCGCCGGACAGCGGTAGGGCCAAACTGCTTGCCCCGCCGCGTGCGATAATCACCGTGGTTGAGCTCGTCGGCTATCTGTTGCAGCCGATGACCTTGCTCGCGCAAGAGCACAGCCAGCCGCATAGCCTGACGGTTTTCCTTGTTGTCGCGCGCATTCTGTTCACGCACTGTCTGTCCTTTCCGAATGGCCGTAGTCGTTAAGTTAGCCGGCACGCCAAGCTGTACCCCACGCTGCTTAAGGGCGTGAAGAGCATCTTTCGTTCGCCTACTGATGAGCTCACGTTCGTGCTGGGCCAGCACAGCAAAAATACCCACGGTCAGAGTATTGGCGTCCGGCATGTCGCAGCACACAAAATCAACTCCACTGTCGCGCAAGGCAAAAATAAATCCGGCGTTGCGACTGAGACGGTCAAGTTTGGCAATCAATAAGGTAGCTCCGGCTTGACGGGCGAAGGCAATAGCGGCTTGCAACTGTGGCCGCTGATTTCTTTTGCCACTTTCCACTTCGGTGAAATGCGCTAGCAATCGATTTTCATCACGCAAGTACTGCACTACGGCGTACTGCTGGGCTTCCAGCCCTAAACCCGAACTACCCTGCTTGGCAGTACTGACTCTATAATAGGCAACATATTGTCTCATGAAAGCAAACTACGGGACCATTTGTCATTTTACAAACGTCCGTTCTTAAAATGACAAATGGAGAACTAGCATGGTATAAGAACAAGCATAAACCTTTGCTCACTAAGAAAACCAGCATATTTTAGTACAAAGATGGTTTCTAAGATTATACTAAAATGTACTTATTGAGTTGCTTCTTTCTATATTTTTGGGAAATGACGATTTTCAACTCTCACTCGGCATAAAATCAGATAGTATTTTTTACTCTTCATATTCATAGTCGTGTAGGCTTCCTACTCATATATGCTTGAGAAAATCTTTCTCATACTCCTCTTTATTGCGGCGCCATATCATTTACAAGTCGAACTACTTAATCAGTGAATTTTCTATTCCATGACTGTTTGAGCTGATTGGTAATTCCACAACTACCTATATTATAAATAGTAGTGCCCTCACCATATACTAATTACTGTTTAACCAGTAGCAACGCAGTGCACGATTCTCAGAAGAGGCTCTATCAGTTAATTAAACCTACAGTATTGATGAATTAGCCTGCGCTTACATGTTGAGAGAAATTCACTGACAAAGTGCAACCCTAACAAAAACGTTTAATTGGTATTTACAATAAATAGAAGAATACAGAAAGCCGATCATAAGAAAGCGTTTCAGTATGAAAACTTGTCGTTAATCCCGACCGTAATGAAGGCCTCATTCTGCCTCCATGAACCAAAGTATCTCCACCCGCCTTCAGCAGCTGCGCGCAGAGCTGGAAGCGAGCTATGAATCAAGCAACGGCTTATCTGTCCTCTATGCTATTCGGCGCGAACTATTGCGCTATTACCAGCAGTTGTCGCCTGCTCAGCTGGCCGCTTACCCACCTTCGCAACGCCATCAGCTCGCCCAGATTCAGCAAGAACTGAAGACACCACCCTCCTTTCCAGCGCCTAGTGCCAGCGCACAATACACAGCCACCGAGCGCGCGCTCGGTTTACTAGAGCGGCTGCTCAATTAAGTTGGCAAAAGGATAAGCTGTTTAAAAGGGTGTGTATTGAATAGAGAGAGGCTCCTGATATAGGGGTCTCTAGGCGGAGCATTGATTATTACTGGTCATTAGGCTGGCCCTCAGCTTATATAAGCTCTCACTTTATCCGGTTGCTGAAATATTACGCTATGCAGTAACTTTTGTGAATGCATAACGCACTGCTTTACACTCAGCCTATATTAATAGCGAAATAGATTGGCGTTTAATAATATACAAAATATTGAAATTCAAGTCACTAATCAATATTTCTTTATACAGAATTACACCTAATTGCACACCAAAATTATAGTGTGTAACTAGGTGTAATGCATTTTGCCTAAATATTGATGACACAACTATTATATCACCCAAACTCACACCTATATGTGGGTGAGCTTATAAACCTGATTTATACTTCTTTTGCTCACGCAGGATTTTCTCGTTGATTGCTTCTAGAAGCCAGTCTTGAGTGGAAATACCTAGCTTAGGGCTGGTTGGTTTACGAGGACGCTTAGCTCGTAACTCATCGATCATTTTCAAGGTCTCAGCCGTGACCTTAATGTTGAAATTTTTGATCGTTACTGCTTCCGTTTCAGTAACTACTTGGGAACTTCCCCGATTAATAACCTCTTCAATCTTCTTTTCATCGGGCACGGGCAAAGCTGGCACAGTAGCATCCGGAGATTTGCGAACTGGAGGTTTAGAGATGGCCATGTTATTTGGTTATATGTCGAAATAAAACATCTAGTTCAGCCACCGCTTTCTCGTCTACAGGCGAGTACTCGAATACGGACAACCCTTTACTGGCAGCTGTTGCAAATGCCTTCCGGTTGACTACCGGAAAATCAACGAAGTTCAACTCTTCATTTTCTCTTAGCACTTCCATAGCTTCAGCATTATCCGCGCCTCGCGTGTCGGCCTTGTTTAGGAAGGAATAGGTTTGTATGGGTACTGTCCGTACATCTTGCACCTCGGCTAGCAGAGCTAAAACCTTAGAGAGTGTCCAGATTTCATACGAGCGAGGGGCAAAAGGCAGCAGGTACAGATCAGATACAAATAAAGCCGCTCTTTGGCTTGAGGTGTCACGCCCTCCAGTATCAATGATGATATGACTGTACTTAGGTTTAAGTAGTTCCACTTGGCGACGTACCAATGAGCCTGTAAGCTGCACCAATGTGTACCCAAGGTCACCATTTCGCGTCTCCCCACGCCAAGCAGTGAAGTCCGAAGAACTTTCCTGTTCGTCAGCATCTACTAGAAGAACGTCATGCCCCTGCCGAGAGAGCCATACCGCAAAATTAGTTGATATAGTGGACTTACCAGTTCCACCTTTGATCCCTCCTACTGTTATTATCATGTACTTAGCCTTGGTTTTAAGGTGCAAAAGAAGGTGAAAAAATCAATCCTAATAATTGTCTTAATAGGTGTAAAAATAGGTTTATGTACACACCTTTTAATTAACCTAATAAATAACATTCAACTACGTATAAAACCATACTTACTATTAGGTGTAAAATGTATTGTTTATTTAGGTGCAATTATAGGTGTAATTGTGCACTATATCAAGGGTGAGTTCTTAAGTATGAAAGTAGGTGTAAAACTAAACCCTAATAGGTAGTATACAGGTGCAGTTACAGGTTTATTTACACACTTGCAATTGCACCTATATTTAAAATATGCGTAGGCAAAGATAAGCGCAATTTTACACCTATATTCAGGTGCATTTATAGATATGAGTACACATATAAAACTAATAAAGCAGATCATATTTAGGTTACGAATTACACCTATATATAAACCTATTCTATCACCCATTACAAAATTTATAACTAGGTTTTAATTCGCACCTTAATGTAAATTATTTGCACCGACCCATCCTACTTTTATAAGCATAATTTGCAGATCTCTTTGCTCAGAAGAAGCTTGCTGCCTACGATTAAAAGTAATGCGGATTGCTAGCTGAACAGTTTACAAACCATATCCAGACAGACAGATACTCACAACAATTTTGGCCACTCAAAATTTTTAGCCGCTACGCGTGTGCAGCTATAGCTTATTTTGAAGTAAGTGATTCACTAGCAGTATCACCGTTTGACTCAGAATTAGATTATGGCTTAGTCTGCAATTGACGTCACAAACTTGTGTGGATAAGAGGGTAGGGGAGAGGCTCATTTAATTGTTTAATGCACCCATGCTTGTAAACGGAGCATAGTTCATGGAACAGGGCTAGCTAAGCTATGTGCTGCAAAACCCTTTGACCGTTTGACTTATTCTGCGAAGATATGTAGGTATACATGCATTAGGTAAAGTATAATTTGCACTATGAGGAAGTGAAGTTCGTGCTTTTTGTTCCTTCAGGTTCAATCAGAATAATGATAGCTATTCGTGCTTTTTGTTCCCTGGCCTCCAGCTTAGTCACCCCAGCGTATTCGTGCTTTTTGTTCCCTGACACTACTGTATGCTTATAGCAGTTCGTGCTTTTTGTTCCCAGAGTGCGGTTTCGCTGCAAGTGCTGGAACAAAAAGCACGAAGAAGTCTCCCAAACACTTTTATTACAGTAATTCCAGATCACGCGATTCTCGCTACTAACTCTACTTTTTCATTGAAATCAACAAAAAAGCAACCCCTAACCGGTTGTTCCTTTTATTGTTTAACCTATTATTACCTATTATAGGCGCTGTAACTATCTGATAATAAGATTTTTGGTGGGTGTTTTCGGAACAAAAAGCACGAAGCAAGGGAACAAAAAGCACGAAGCAAACTTACTTTTCGGAACAAAAAGCACGAATGCCGGGAACAGAAAGCACGAATAAGGCGGAACAAAAAGCACGAACGGGGAACAAAAAGCACGAATAGGGAGAGAAGGACATAAAAAGGGAACATATTCAGTCACTTGTTTCCCGGTGTTTAATTGTTGACTTTAGACTCGTCAAACAGCACCCCCGATGCAAGGCAATTTATTTCCTGATACTCCCACCCCAAGTAAGCTGCTAGTACAGCGCAACGACTTAGTTAATGCGCGCTTTGGGTTTACGACCCTAGAAATGCGACTATTCATGGCTATGCTTTCGCGCATCCGCCGTGAGGACACCGAGTTTCATGAAGTGCTTATCCCCGTGCGAGAAATCATTGCGCTTTCAGGCCGCCGCCCTTCGCGTAATGACTACGACCAACTCGAGCGCATGTGCGACAAGATCACTTCGAAAAAGCTGACCATCCGAACCACTTTGCCGCCACGCCGCCGTAAGCGCCGGGGAGGAGACGACGACATGGGCGACTTCGAGAAAATCCCGCTCATGGCGTACGCCAGCTACAGCAGCGACCACTGCGCTCTGAAGGTTCGCTTCAACGATTACGTGCGCGACCATTTACTGCAACTCAACGAAGGCAATTTCACCCAGGTAGAGCTGATCCAGCTACTCAAGCTGAAGTCCTCGCATTCGTTTCGCATTTACTGGTTGCTCAAGCAGCGCGGAGAGTACGGCGAGCGAACCTTCGGTGTGGAAGAGCTTAAGTCCTTGCTCGGCTTGGAAGAAGACTACCCAAAGTTCTCGATGTTCCGGATCCGGGTTTTAAAGGTCGCTCAGCGGGAACTGGCCCAAACCAACCTAGCTTTTGAATTCGAGGAACGGACGCTGGCGGGCATGAATGGTGTACAGGAAATTCGGTTTGTATTCACCAAGCTGAAAGGTAAGAATAGCTTGCCTGAGCCGGGAGGGGCCGAAACTCCCAAGTGGATGGAAGCGCTACGAGCTATTGAAATCAGTGAAGCCAGCATTCTGGCTATTGGGCAGCGTATTGAGCTTGGGCATTTTGATCCTGACTATGTTCTGTTTGTTATCAGCGAACTAAAAAAGCGCAAGGAAGCCGGCAAAATAGCCACTCTGGCTGGCTACGTAGTGGACGCTATAAAGAACGACTACAAACTGCCAGAATACTTGGTGCGCCTGCAAAAACGCCAAGCCGTGCGGGTGCCCGAGAAAAGAAAGTCGAGCCGATAATTTACTTTATGGCGGACGTTCGGGCTGGCTATGACGTAGCAGTGAAGCGCGGCCAGACCAGTGAATCGTTTGAAGACTACTTGGACCGCGTGTATCTTTCCCAAGGCTTCGAACTGGAAAAAAACCGCTTGGGAATTGAGGCAGTGGTCAAACGTGATTAAACCTAGCACGCTGGCTAGTCGTGATGTATGACCCATTAGCTCCTTGGCATACTAGCTTTGCTATACTACCCCGAACAGAGTAAATGCGAGAGAGGCAAGGACTTCGCGGTTTTACCGACTAAGTCCTCGCCTCTCTCGCATTTACTCTGTCTAGTGGCTACCTCTGTTTAGTAGCTACTCATTGGGCGGGTTGGGCAGAGCCATCTCGTAGTCCTGGGGCGGCTCGACGCCTGCTAAGTGACGCACAAAGTAGTCCCAGCGGCGGCGGGTCATGTAGGGCGAATAGGGACCATAACCGTGCACAGCATTGGGCAGTACCACCAAATCAAAGCTCTTATTGGCTTTGATGAGGGCCTCGACCACTAACATAGTATTGTAAGGCGGCACGTTGTTGTCCATTAGGCCATGCGCTAACATAAGCTTGCCTTTCAGGTTTTTGGCTAGGGGTGCATTGGCCTGGCTGTCGTAATTAGACGTGCCGTCGGCTTGGGGCGTTAGCAATCCGATGTATCGCTCACCCCAGTCGTCTTCGTAGTTGCGGCTGTCGTGGTTTCCCGATTCAGAGATGCCCACTTTAAAGAAATCGGGGTAGCGGAACATGGCGGCTGCGGCCGCAAAGCCGCCACCCGAGTGCCCCCAGATACCGGCCCGGTTGAGGTCGATATAAGGAAAGCGTCGGGCGAGCTGCCGCATCCCAGCCATTTGGTCGCCCAAAGTGTTTTCCGCCATGTTGCCGTAGCAGGCATCGTGAAAACTCTTAGAGCGCAGTGGGTTGCAACTGCCTTCTATGACTACCACTACAAACCCAAGTTCGGCCAGCGCCTGATGGTCGCTCCGCGCTGACCGGAACGACCAGCTGCCTACGCCACCGCCCTGCGGACCAGGGTAGATGTAGTTGATAACCGGGTACTTGCGGGTTGGATTAAGGGTTGTGGGCGTGAACATGAGCCCGTAGAGGTCAGTCTGCCCGTCCTGGGCTTTAACCGTGATGGGGGTGGGAGCTTCCCAGCCGGTGGCCGTTAGGCGCGAAACATCTGTCTTCTCTAACGAGGCAACTAGCTTGCCATCCAGCGTCCGCAGTACACTAACGGGCGGCACATTGGGCTGCGAATAGTTGTCGAGGAAATAACGGCCCGAAGGCGAAAAACTAAGCTGGTGGTCGCCGGCTTCTGGCGTGAGCAGTGTAAGGCCTTTTCCATCAAACCCAATGCGGTAGAGATAGCTGAAGTAAGGATTACCTGATTCGCGGCCGCCGGCCAAAAAATACAGTTGCCGCCGCTTCTCATCGACATGCACCAGTTGCGTCACCACCCAATTGCCCTTGGTAATCTGTTGCTTAAGCTTGCCGGTAGTAGCGTCGTAGAGATAAAGGTGCCCCCAGTTATCGCGCTCGGAATACCAGATAACTTCCTTGCTTCGGGGAGGTAACGCCAGTTAATAGCACCCTGACCCGACTCATACTGCGTGGCAACAGTTTCGCCGAATACTTCGCGGATATTACCAGTAGTAGCATCCGCCACCCGAAATTTCTCTTGCTTATGGTCGCGCGAGGTGGAAACAAACGCCAGCTGATTGCCATCAGGGCTCCAGTCTACATCGTCGAAACCGGTGCCACCACAGTTGATATCGTCGCAGAGCGTACCTCGGCGCGGATCAGGAGCCATTTGGAGGCGCACGACTTTAGCCGGATTCACTTCCACGATTACTCGCTCAATGGTGATGATGTTCTTGTCGCCAGCCAGCGGATATTTCCACGACTTAAGGGTTGGCTTGCCGACGTTGGTGGTGACCAAGTACATGTCGCTTACCGCGCGCTGATCTTGCTTGAAGGTGGCAATTTTGCGCGAGTCTGGCGACCAAAGCAAGATAGGCCGGTCGCTCGTGGTCCAGCCGGCGTTATCGGTGGCATAGCCGAAGTCCTTGACGCCATCGGTGGTAAGAGGAGTTTGCTGGTTGGTTTTAGTATCGCGCACCCACAGGTTGTAGTTGTGAATGTATGCCGCTAGCCGGCCATCGGGTGAAACAATTTCGTTGACCTCGTTCGAGCTAGTTTCAGAATCTGGGGCCGCATTGGCAACAGGGCGGCACTGGCCACTACGACGGTCATACGCCCAGCTTTTCCCGGCCGCCGAGAACTGAATCTGTTGTTCATTTTCTGAAAAAACGAACGTGCGAAACGGCAGCTTTGTGGCCGAGTAGCTTTTGCCACTGGCTGCCGATAGTGCGGCAGCCAGCCGGGAATGGTCGAAGGCGGGCGTTTTGGTTTTGCGGGCCGGGTCAACGAGTAGAAACTCGCTGCCTTGCGCAGTTTGCACTCGGTACCAAAATCGGTCGTTGGCAAGCCAGTTGGGCTGTTCGATGCTGTGGTCTACCAGCAGTTGGGTATTATAGCTCATGAAGCGCTCCGCCCGAGCATAATCTTGCGCGGTAAGGGCTGGCAGTTGCTGAGCTGAGGAAGCAAAGGGTGCTGATAAAGCCAGCACCAGGAAGG
This sequence comes from Hymenobacter volaticus, assembly GCF_022921055.1. Lineage (GTDB taxonomy): Bacteria > Bacteroidota > Bacteroidia > Cytophagales > Hymenobacteraceae > Hymenobacter > Hymenobacter volaticus. Next base: position 98,200 of record NZ_CP095069.1, on the reverse strand, counting down.
CACGGAAAAAGTTGGTCATAGGTGTTGAAACAAGCAGGGGCAACAATCTACAACGAAAACCTCTACGCCAACTCCTACTAAGTCGAATGTTGGTTTGGCTGCCTTTAACAAGCCGGGTAGTTAGAAATTGAAAATCAAAGGCAGTGTGCTACTGGTTATACAGCGCGTTCCCTGTTGCATAGTGCTACTTCATGATTTGGTGGTGCTTTCGCTGCTAGGTGTAAGGCTGCTAACCTGTTCTGTGGTCTTGCAAGGGCGCTTACTTTTAGTGAACTACCTGCTACTTATCTTCACTTCGCGCCATGATTCAAACTCAAACCGTAGCCGATTTCTATACTGATAAGGTGGCATTGCGCCCGCCGGGCAGCTTGCGGGGCGGTGGCCATTTTACTGTGTACAGGTTGGAAGATTTCTGCGCCGACCCTGCGCCATCTGCCGCATACAGCCGGAAAGATTTCTACAAAATAGTGCTCACGACGGGCGACTCTATTTACCACTACGCCGATCAGCAACGGCAGCTAACCTTAGGGCAACACGCACTGGTTTTCACTGATACGCAACTGCCTTACCGCTGGGAAATCAACAGTCCATGCCAGGGATACTGCTGTTTGTTTACCGCCGATTTTCTGCCCGCCCACACTCCGGTTGGGTCGGCGGCGCTGGCTCTTTTCCAGTCGCCTGAACCGTTCTTTTACTTGACGGCGGCGCAAGTAGCTCCCTTCGCCGACCTATTCGGTAAAATGCTAGCTGAGCAGGACTCCACCTATCCGCACAAATATGAGCTGCTCTTTCACTACGTGATGACCTGTACTCACGAAGCACTGAAACTAGCCCCTCCAGTGGAGCCCCGCGGCGCTTCAGCTGCTACTCGGCTGGCAGCCGCATTTCAGGACTTACTGGCCCGCCAGTTTCCTTTCTTTTCGCCTTCTCAGCGGCTGGAACTGCGTACCGCTCAAGCCTATGCCGACCAACTAGCCGTGCACGTCAATTATCTAAACCGGACACTTAAAGCGGTGACCGGCAAGACTACCTCACAACTGCTAGCCGAGCGGCTGGTGCAGGAGGCCCGGGCTCTGCTACACCACACCGATTGGCCGATCAGCTACATAAGTGACTGCCTGGGCTTCGAGGAACCAACCTATTTCACCCAGTTTTTCCGCAAACACACCGGCCTTACACCTTCGCAACTGCGGCAGGTTTGATTGACAACAGCATTGGTTCGAATGGCAGCAGTACGCCCCGCGTGTGCTCAACTAGTTTTGCTGACACCTTTTTCTTTCGTTATGCAAACATGGTTCATCACCGGTACGTCTTCCGGCTTCGGCCGGCTCTTAACCGAAAAACTTTTGTTGCGCGGTGACCGGGTAGCCGCAACCCTACGCAAGTCTGCTGCCCTCGATGATCTGAAAGCGCAATATGGAAACCGCCTGTGGGTGGCCACGCTCGACGTGACCGATGCGTCGGCTGTTCGGCAGGTAATAGACCGAGCCTTCACTGAACTCGGGCGCCTCGATGTGATTGTCAACAACGCGGCCTATGCGCTGTTTGGGGCGGCCGAAGAAGCCAGCGACGAGCAGATTCGCCAGCAGCTAGACACCAACTTGCTTGGCTCTATCCACGTGATTCGGGCAGTGCTGCCGCATTTGCGGGCGCAGGGTGGAGGACGTATTCTACAAATTTCGTCTGAAGGAGGCCAGATCACCTATCCTAATTTCAGCTACTACCATACCACCAAATGGGGAATCGAGGGCTTCGTGGAAGCAGTGGCGCAAGAAGTGGCTCCGTTCCAAATTGAGTTTACCATTGTAGAGCCTGGTCCAGCCAAAACCAACTTTGGTGCTGGCCTAGTTAGCCCGCCTCCTATGGCAGTGTATGACAATACCCCAGCCGGAGAAGTACGGCGGGGACTGGCGGATGGCACGTTCGTGGTGTCCGGCGACCCCGACAAAATGGTCGAGGCTATGTTGGCTTCCGTGGAACGCAGCCCTGCGCCCCGGCGGCTTACCCTAGGTCGCGCGGCCTACGCTCAGATTCGCGCGGCGCTGCTGGAGCGGCTTGCCGCCCTCGATGCTCAGCAAGACATTGCCTTTTCCACCGAGATAGACGCTTGAAAGCAAAATGAAGGAACGGTGCACAGAAGATAGCACGCTAGTTCACGCAGTACGCCCTCCATTCAAGTAGCCTTGCTGCTTGAGTGGAGGGCTTGTCGTAATTGCCCCTGTAAATCGGCGCAATACCCCCTTAAAACAGCCATCCGTTTGCCACTATATTTGCTAACGAGGTTGGCAAAAGGCAGCTATGGTTATTAGCTTATAGCCGGCCTCAAGACCTTATTCTGTCACTCTTAAGCCCCTTTGTTATGAGCTCTAAAATAACGAACATCCTGTACTGGGGATCAACAGTACTATTCGCGGCAGCCATGCTGTCTTCCGGCATCATGGGCATGCAGTCGACTCCCGACAACCAGGCCGCTATGCACCAGTTAGGGTACCCTATGTATTTAGGCACTATTTTAGGCGTTGCCAAAATTCTTGGCGCCGGCGCCTTGGTGCTGCCAGTGGGGCGCACACTCAAGGAATGGGCCTATGCCGGCTTTGTTATTGACTTAGTAGGTGCTTCCGCATCATGGGCTTTTTCGGGTGCTTCGCTGGGTGTGGTCTTGGCGCCCGGGCTTTTTCTAGTTGTGTTGCTGGCTTCATATTACTTGTGGAGAAAACGTCTAACTCAGTCAGTAGAGAGTGCCTATAATTCTTTGGCTATCAGTAATTAGTTTCTATCACGGGCACCTGTGAGCAATAAGTGACACTACGATTCTAAAAAACCTAGGCAAACAGGCGCTTCGGTGAGCTGCTAATGGTAGCTATCGGGCCACGAAAATGGATTCATGTGTCCGGCAGATCATCTAGCCGGATATAGCGGGCATACTCTGCCAATCGGGCTGAATCGCTGGTTGGGAAATGTCGCACACGCTGCACTGAATAGTGGATTTGCTCTAAATACAACTCGCAGAAAAATCCTCCTTCCATAAGGTAGAGGGCCACTGCATCCGTTTCCTCCCAACGCTGAGTTAGGTACGTGCCCTCTGCCCACACCAACACGAGTTGCTGCTCGAAAGACAAATCCCGAAAGTTGAAATGGGAGATAGGCATGAGTGCAGTTAACAGACCAGTTATACCCTCGCGCGTTACCGAGAGCATCAGTGGATTCGAGGGTAATGTTCGTGCTCAGTAGCGTTGTTTGCAATTAGAAAACTTTAAGTGAAAAACTGACTAATACGCTAATAATCAAAACATAAGTATTGGTTTCTCTCAGGCGAAATGAAGGAGCCTAGCTAAATGAGCTTGAGGGACCAAACAGGTGGGTATTCTGTATAGGCTACTTTCCCACGCATCAGATAAGCATGGCCTGCTGAGTTGTTGAGACTAGTACGGAGGTTAAAGAATGAAGAGAATTTCTAAGCGGTACTAGATAGCGCATATGGTGTAAGCAATACCCGTTGTAAGCTATTCGCTGATGCTACACGTATGCCGACAAGCTTGGGCCCTTCCATAGGCTCTAGGTGTTCGTGTCTCGAGTCATCAGCTTGCTTTTAATGCTTTCCACTTCTTCTCCTCAGTTCCATACCCCCGCAGGCACCATCATTGGGCGGCGTGACGGTGACTTGATTCGCGCCACTGGTATTCGGTACGCGCGAGCAGCCCGGTTTCAACCGCCGGTTGCCGAACCATCAGCCGCAGAGCCTATTCTTGCAACTGCGCCCGCCCCAGCCTGTCCGCAAGTAGCCGACCCGAGGTTGGACCAAGTGCTGGGTGACTTATTTGAAGAGCTGACGTTCACCGAAGATTGCCTTCGGCTTTCGTTGACGCTGCCGGCCGAGCGCAGCCTAGGCGAACACCTGCCAGTTGTTGTGTGGGTGCACGGGGGCTCGTACGTGAGCGGTGCCGGCGACTTGCCCATTTACGACCCCGCAGCGCTGGTATCCGAGCAACGGGTGGTGTTTGTGGCGGTAACCTACCGGCTCGGTCTGCTAGGATTTCTCGGCAGCAAGGGGGCGTACAACCAAATTTAGGATTGCTGGACTTGTTGGAAGCCCTGCGCTGGGTGCAGCGCAACATTGCCGCCTTCGGGGGCGATGCTTCCCTTGTCACCCTATTTGGTCAGTCTGCTGGGGCCGACGCTATTGCGCACCTGATGGTGTCGGATGGGGCCAAGGGACTGTTTCAACGCGTGATCTTGCATAGTGCGCCGCTGGGCTTAGCACCCAACCGCCAGGCTATGAACCGGGCTATGGTGGCAGCAGCAGGCGTATTCCAACCCGACGCCTCCATCAACGAGGTACTGGCCCGCGAAAACACCGTGCAGAAAGCGGCGCGTAAGTTTGGCTTGAAAGGGGGCATGCCGTTCGGCACGCAATACGGCGCCTATCCGTTGCCCGCCGAGGCGGACTTAGAGCGAGCATGGGAAGCAGTGGCCCCAAGTGTGGACGTACTTGTAGGCGCAACGGCGGAAGAAACTCGCTTCTTCGCTGTTATTGACCCTAAATTCAACTGGATACCCCGCGTTCCGTTGTTGGGGCTGCGGTTTTCTAGGCTGCTGACCAAGATAAGTTCAGACAAAATATACCTGAACCCGGCCAAGGTGTTTGCCCGACGGCACGCGCAAGCCGGTGGTCGGGCCTATCACTTTTTGGTGGTGTATCAGCCGGCCGGCAGCCAGTTCGGAGCTGCCCACACCATCGATTTGCCGCTGCTGCTTGGCCAGCCCGCCCGTTGGGAAGCTACGCCGTTGCTGGGTCATGCTCCGTGGGAAGACGTCCACGCAGCGGGGCAGCACGTACGCCGTTTGTGGATGGATTTTGCCCGCACTGGTACTTTGCCCCCTCGCGTTGAACTGCCCGGCGTGTTGCATGTCGAGCAGGTGGTACCCTCGTAAGCAGAATTCGAGTGGCCGCCTAAGGAGAATGTCGTGCGCTCGATGCATGCTCTCCTAAATAAAGGGTCTTGCATTCAGCCATAGAAGGCGGAAGCCTAACCAATTTCTGCCACCCCATACAGAGTAGCAGAAACTGGTTAGGCTTCCGTCTTCTTCTCTTTCGGTCTGCAAGCAGGCTGAAAAGTGTAGGGCAGGTTCCGGCCGCGGAATTACTGCAGAACGAGTTTGATATAACGCACGCCCGTAGCCGTCGTGAGGCGGGCTATGTAGAGGCCGGGTGCAACGGTAGTAGCCTGCCATTGCGCTTGCACTGGCTGCCCAGCCACTGCTTGGCCGGCTTTCAAGTGCTGAACAAGACGGCCGTTCAGATCATAAATCGCCAGTTGGTACGCTTCCGAACTTGCCAGCGTGAACTCCAGGGTGGTACTGCCCGTGAATGGATTGGGGTAGCTTCTTATCGTTTGGCTTAGCTCGGCCGCTTTGTAGTGTGCAGCTAGCACGGAGGCGGTCTGCGTTCCTTTGCTAGCATTGGCCCCTGCGGGTTCCTGGCCATACACGCGCTGGCCTTGCACATAAACCGTCACGTGGTCGTTTTCAGCTAGGGCACCTGCTACCCGGTAAGAGAAGTCGTTTGCTTGATTGAAAGCCAACCAATCTGCTTTTGCTAAACGGAATTGCACGTTGCCGGTGCTGCTCAAAGGGGCTAGGTTGCCTGAAGCGGGCGCGAAGTGCAACTCGGCGTAGGACTGGGTGCCGGCTTGGCCGAACGTGACACTCACGTTGTTGCTGCCGAGCTGCGCGTAATCCACAAAAGCCTTCATGGCCTGCGTTCCTTCGGGACTAAACCAGTACCGCACGGTTAGGTCTTGGTACGCTACCGGCTGATTACCCACGTTGCGCAGCTGTAGCGTGGTATTGATCGTGTTGCTGTTGGCATTCCGCTCCCGGTTTTCCGTCCATACCTGCAGGCGCCGATCAGCAGCCACGGGCGTTGGCTCGGTGCCCCCAATCAGCACCCCGTTGCGGTACACTGTGATGCGCTCGTTTTTCAAGTATCCGCTATTGGCAGCATAGGAATAGTCATTCGCTTCATCGAAGCTGGTCTGCGTCTGCTTGTAGATGCGCGACTGGATAGGCCCCGAGGTGCTACCCGCCGCCAAGCTGCCGGCGCCGGCCGAAAAAGTGTATTCCACGTAGCCGAAAGCTCCTTGGCGGGGATCAGCTAGTTGCACGTAGCGCGCCTGCATGCTGCTGGTTCCAAGTTGTGCCCAGTCGATTACCGCTTGTACGGGTGCGTAGTCCTCGACCGTGAGCCAGTAACGTACCGTCAGCTGCTGATACGGAATGGCGGACGAGCTTTCATTGCGCAGCTGCAAATTAGGCTTGAGGGTATTGTTGGTAGTCTGACGGTCCGCATCCTGGTGCAGCACCGCGACCGAAGCCTGCACCGTTACGGCCACGGCAGCCGATGTCGTTGTGAGCCCACCATTGTCGGTGGCTTTGGCCGTGAGCGAGTAAGCACCTAGGGCTACGTTGCTCCAAGTGAAGCTGTACGGGGCTGCAGTAACCGTACCGAGCAGCGTAGTACCGTTGAAAAATTCCACTTTGCTGATCGTGCCATCGGTATCAGCAGCCGATGCCGTGAGCGTAATCGTGCCAGGCGCAGCGAGGCTAGTTCCTGTTGTTGGCGAAGTCAGGCTGACGGTGGGAGGAACATTGGCTGCCACGCCGCAGGCTTCGCCGACGGTGTAGCTATGCGGCGTAGCCGAGGAATTGCGTTCCGGCCCATTCAAACCCACTTGATAAGTGAAATAGATGCTGATTTTGGCGCCACTAACTTGGTTTGAAAGCGTGTACGTGAAATCACCGGCGCTATTTTTCGTCATGCCGTAGCCCGCGGTGTTGGCGTAGAAAATAGCGAGGTTGCCCCCGGCCACCGTGCCCAACGGATGGAACGTAATGGCTACGTTGGTGCCCGTGGTTACGGCCTTCCAGCTGTAGTCACCATTAGCCACGGTGCCACAATAGCTGCCTGTGTCGCCGCCTGGCGTAGAGCCGGTTACCGTCACTGAAACAGCGACTGAGGTGGTAGTCAAGCCAAGGTTGTCGGTGGCTTTGGCGGTGAGTGAATACGTGCCGGCAGGCGCATTGCTCCACGTAAAGCTATACGGCGCCGCGGCAGCAGAACCGAGTAGTGTGGCTCCGTTGTAGAACTCTACTTTGCTGATGCTGCCATCTGAATCGGCGGCGCTGGCAGTCAGAGTAATGGTAGCCGGTGCCGCAAACGTTGCGGAGGCTGCAGGAGAGGTGAGGCTAACCGTCGGCGCGGTGTTGGCAGGCGTATCGGTGCAGGTCCTACCGACGGTGTAGCTGTGAGGCGTGGCCGAGGAATTTCGTTCCGTGCCGTTGGCACCTACTTGGTACGTGAAGTAGAAGCTCAGGTTTGTGCCATTACTTTGATTGGGGAGCGTATAGGTGAAATCACCAGCCGCGTTTTTCGTCATTGCGTAGCCCGAATTGCCCACGTAGAGAATAGCCAAGTTGCCTCCCACTACGCTGCCAAGCGGGTGAAACGTGAATGCAACACTGCTACCCGCCGTGGCAGCCGCATAGCTGTAATCGCCATTGGTGACTGTGCCGCAATACGTAACGGGTGGTAGCGTAACGGGCTGAGCGTTGTAGTAGATGTTGTCGAAGTAGAAATCAGCGGTGGTGCTCGCTACGTCGCCAGCAAACATAAAGGCTTGATCCAGCGTGGCTAGGTCGCCGTTGTTGAACGCCGACAGTGGAATTACCACTTCGTGCCATTGCCCATCCCGAACCAAGCCATATTGCGTTGCGCCCGCCGCAAATTCCACCCAACTTTCCCCATTGCCCGTCTTGATGCCAACTTTGAACTGGCCTGCGTAGGAGGTTTTGAAGTGAAACTTCAGCGTGCCTTTGTTGAAAGCAACTAAGTTCTTCACGTCGTTGTCGATGCCGAAGCCGAACCAGTTACCGGCTGTCGCACGCAAAGCCAGCACCTCCGAGCCTTCGTAGGGAGTAAGCACCGGAGCGGTAATGGGAGCAAGGTTGTTCCAGAGGTACAGATTCGCGTCTTGCCCGTAAACCAGCTTGCTAGTAATCTGCGCGTTATCGGTATAGACGCCGAAGTTGGGACCGGCAATAGTGTTGTCTTTCACCGTTACGGTCACGGGAGCCGAGGTTGTAGTGGCCTTGGCATTGTCAATGGCCTTGGCAGTCAGCGTGTAAGTGCCAGTCGTAACGCCGCTCCAGGTGTAGGAGTAGGGTGCCGTCAAATCGGTGCCAAGCAGCGTCGAACCGTTATAAAACTCCACTTTATAGATGGAGCCGTCGGCGTCGGAAGCAGTTGCTTGCAGCGTAAGCGTAGCCGGCGTGGTAAAGCTGCCGCTAGCAGTGGGCGAGGTCAAACTTATGTTAGGAGCCACATTGTTGGGTGCTGCTACAAACACTGTGGCGGGCGCGGAAGTAGTCACGACTCCCTCGTTATCAGTGGCTTTGGCCGTCAGCGTGTAAACGCCAGGAGCTACATTGTTCCAAGCGAAACTATAAGGCGCTGTTGTGGCCGTGCCAAGCAAGGTAAAGCCGTTATAGAACTCCACCTTGGTTACGGAGCCGTTGGCGTCGGCGGCGTTGGCCGTGAGTGTGATGTTGGCCGGCGTTGTGATCAGTGCCTCATTGGCGGGTGCAGTCAAACTGACTGTCGGTGCCGGATTGGAAGCTACCCCACCGCTGTAATAAATATTGTCGAAGTAGAAGTCAGCGGTGGAACTGGCTACGTCGCCGGCAAACATAAACGTTTGGTTTACAGACGTAAGGTCGCCGTTATTAAAGGCCGACAGCGGAATCACCACTTCGTGCCATTCGCCGTCGCGTACCAAACCGTAGCGGGAAGTGCCGGTCGCAAACTCCACCCAGCTTTCCCCGGCTCCCGATTTAAGCCCTACTTTAAACTGCCCGGTATAAGAGGTTTTGAAGTGGAACTTCAACGAGCCATTGTTGAAAGCAGATAAGTTCTTGATTTGATTGTCAACCCCCAAGCCGAACCAGTTGCCGGCTGCTGCGCGCAATGCCAATACTTCTGAGCCTTCGAACGGTACTGGGGTAGGGGAGGTGATGTTAGTTAAGTTGTTCCAGATGTAGAGGTTGGCATCCTGTCCGTACGCCAGCTTATTGGTGATGGCTGGGTTCTCGGTGTAAATGCCAAAGTTGCCGGCAATGGTGTTGTTGCTGCCCAGGTACAGCTCGTCGCCAGGGCTTTGGTAGAGCCGGACGTAGTCAACCAGCATCTGTCCGGGCAGAGGCGCCGTGATGCCGCTAGCCGCGTAAATCCCCGTGTATTGTCCCCCAACGGCCAAGTTGAGTAGGATATATTGGGCCTTGTGAAATTCTTCTAAATCTCCTGCCGCGCCCTTAGAAATATCAATGGCGTAGTATTGGGTGCCGTCGATGAACATGCGGATGGATTGGCTGTCCCACGTCATTTTGTAGACGTGGTAGTCCGTGGTCAGGTCCGTTGGGCTAGTGTAGCTAGTGCTGTAGGAAGCATGAGAACCCGCATTTTGCCAGTGCGTGGCGCCACCCACGCGTTGATTGGTTAGATTGGCAGCAACTGCTTCGGCCGAACCCATTTCCATAATGTCGGTTTCTCCGCTGGCGGGCCAGGTGCCGGTAGCACCCAGCAGCCAGAAGGCGGGCCACAGGCCGTTTTTCAGGTCAGGTACTTTGATTCGCGCTTCCAGCGTGCCGTACTTAAACTGCACCCGCCCTAGCGTTTTGAGACGCGCTGAGGTGAACGGCTTACCCTGATAGTCTTCACGCCGGGCCTCGATAACAAGGTTGCCGTTGTTGATGCGGGCATTTTCAGAGCGATTCGTGTAGAATTCCAGTTCACTATTGCCCCAGCCGCACACGCCTTGGGCGCAACCATCGCCCAGGTCGTAGGTCCAGGTGCTGGGATTGATGGTTGAGCCGTCGAAGTTTTCTTCCCACACCAATTGCTGCTGGGCGCGAGCAGGTACTACGGTGGTAACAACCAGTGCAAGTAGCAAGAAGAACTTGCTTCTATTCGCTGACAAGTGGGTACAGGTGTACAAGTATTGTTTCATAAGGGTGGGAATTGGTTGGAAAAAAGAGCAAGCCACCAACAGGTTGGGGCGGGTGATTCAGGGAAGTACCAAGAGCGGCGGAGCGGCAATTTTGCGTTGCCACATGTAGCCAAGTCTTGGCTAAGCATTCTTTGTTCAGGCCAAAATTTGGTCGACAGCAACGCGTAAATGCAGAAGGAATCGGTGCCGAAGCCGATGAATATATTCAGCTTTCAAGCGAAAATGCAAAGGTTGAAAAACCGCTCAGTTGCCCTTACGACGTGCTTTTGTACACTTACAGCACACGCATTAGTCGGCTTTTAAGGCTCTAGAAAGTGAAGAGCGCCAAAGAGTCTAGCCCTCGGCTTATAGATAAAAAACAATGAAAAGAGCTAAATTTTATGCGAAGATCAGCCTGTTGTCTTCGGCAGTCATTCAGTGTTCTGGCACTAGTAACTAAAAAGGGTTAGCTGGTTTCAATTACAAGATGGAGTGGCTAACAACCATTTCATTTGAGTCCGGACTAGTGATTAGACTGAATGTGGCAACTGGCACGGCGCATTAGGATACGTTAACCATTAACTACCCGCCGGCTGCCGTTCGGTATATACTCTTGCCTCGACAATTAGTGACCTATACTTCACGCTTCTATCATATAACTCTATCTAATTTTATAGGTGTGCTTGCACTTCAGGCACACACTCAATTAAACTCAACTATCGAAAAACCATCATACCTAGGTGACTTTGACTGAAGCACCTCAGTTCCAAGCGGAATAGCACCTTGTTATATAGGCTTATAGTTTAATCTTCCTGGTAAAAGCCTCTACAACGCAATTCATAAAAAACGCTGAAACCTTTTTGGCAAAAGATCTATATGTAGCGACACAAGGCACCTTGATTGAATGCTGTGCTCGAAATGTTCTACTTTATCCTTTATATTTATAAAATTAATCTCTTAGAGTATTCTTTTGGTTTAGTTTAACTGCTGCTCTTCATTCCTCTCTACCACACTTTTCTCCTTTAATTTCTAGCAATTTGGAAGCTGTTATTCCGGCAGACGACGATGGTACTCGCCCGAGCGAAACCGGTGTTTTCCCTCACGCGGTAGCCGAGCAACCGTCACCTCATCTGGTAACGGTTGTTATTCCTATTCACAAGGAAGAGCCATCGGAACTGGAAAAGATTTCCCTGGCGCAGACGTTGGCAGTCCTTCACAAGTACCACATCACGTTTATGACCCCCACTTGGCTTGATACCACGTGGTACGAAAACTACTGTGAAGGCAAAGCGCAAGTTTTCTTTGAGCGGTTTGAGTGGCGGGGCTGGCAAGCTTTTGCGGAGCTTATGATTGCCCCGGTCTTTTACCAGCGCTTCTTGGCCTACGACTATATGCTGATTTGCCATCTCGATGCGTTCGTCTTCCGCGACGAGTTAGAAGAGTGGTGCGCCCTCGGCCACGACTACATCGGGGCCGTTATTTATAATGAAGGCTACATTCGGCCTAAAACCTTATTTCGCGGTCTTATTGGCTATAACAGCCCAAGCTATGTGGGAGCCGGCGGCTTCTGCCTGAAGAAGACAAGCACCTTTTACCGCATCACCTCCAAGTACAGGTGCTACATCAACTTCTTTCTTTGGCTCAACAAGAAGCGTAACCGCATCTTTCTCGACGACCTGTTCGTCTCGCTACATTTCCCCAAACTCGAATCTTCCTTCAGCATTCCCCTAACGGAGTGGCCGAGCGTTTCGGAGCCGATTACAACAACTGGGAAGAAGACAAGCTACCCTTCTCCAACCAAGATAACAGCACCTTGCCCTTCGGCGTGCACGCCTGGATCCAGTACAATCCTGAGTTTTGGAAACCATGCATTCGTCGCTACGGCTACGTGCTGTAATTTCCTGTAGCTCATGCTAGCAAACAAATCAACTAAGCCCGGTCTCGCTTTTGTACAATACGGTTGAGCGACTTACTGCCCGGCAGCGAGATCAGGCAAGTTAGTTTTGGACTGAGCTTGCCAAGCCTGGGCGAGTGCTTGGTCTCGGTTGTACACGTCGGGTAATTGACGAAGCTGGCTGCCATCGGCTTCACAAGTAAGATAACGGACGAACAAGGGCACCGGGGCTTGCAGCGAGAAAACCTTGGTTCGGCCTCGGTTGATACTAGCTTCTAATTCCTGCATGCGGCCCGCGGCCCGGCTAGTATCGTCGCGTTGAAGTAGGAAACGCGCCAACAATAAGGGATTCTCCACGCGGATGCAGCCGTGGCTTAACGCACGGTTGCTGGCGCGGAAGACTGCTTTTGCGGGCGTATCGTGCAAGTAGATAGCGTGAGGACTAGTAAAGCGAAACACGATGTGCCCGAGCGCATTACGTGCCGAAGGAGATTGTCGTATTTTGTAGGTAAATGTTTCCGGCTGTACTTGTTTCCACTTCACTCGGTACGCATTGACGCGCTGGCCTGTGGCAGAAAATAGTTGGTACCCATGTTGATCTAAGTAGCCCGGATTTCGCTGTAGCCCGGGCAGCATCTCATTGATGGCAATGCTTTGGGGAACTCGCCATTCGGGAGCAGCTTGAAAGTACGTTATCGCGCTGAACAGTTCCGGGGTTGGCATACTGACCTTGCCCACAATCACGCGGTGCGTGGCTACTACGTGCGCCCCACGAATGACTTGCAAGCTGAACGCCGGTATATTGACTACTAGGTACAAGGAGTCGGTGGGAGGCTCCCAACGCAGACGTTCCAAGTTGAGTGCTACCTGCAACGCCATTCGCTGAGCCGCGGCACTATCGGTGCGCAACAGGCGCTGCCAGGCCCAGCGCAATCGGATATAGCTGCGCGAGGTGGGTTGGGCGCTTAGCAATTGCGTAGCAAACTGTCCGCTGCGCACTGCTTGCAGTAGATGGCCAACGGCATCAAGTGCAAGAGCATCGGTGAGTTTGACTGGGCGCAAATCGAGGTTGGTAATGCGGCCGTCGCGCAAGTGGCGAGCAAAGCCAAGCAGAGCCGCGGTGAAGTGCTGCTCGGTCCGAACGCGCAAGGATACAACGTGCCCGAGGGCTTGTGCCAGCGAGTCCAGAAGACCCTGCAAACGCGTTACTTGGTAGTCATTAGGCTCCAAACCAAATTGGGAAGCACATTGCAGCAAGCGCAAGCCTTCCCATGCTTCCGGTGTAGGTCCTTCTGTTCGCGTCCAAACTGGTGCGTAATGGTTACGCCAATAAAACAACGCTACTTGAGCTTCTTGGGTTGTTGCCGGACGTAAGGTGTCGAGTGGCTGCTGTCGGAGCAGCCGTATCACTTGCGCATCAGGCGATTCGGCAACGGCAACGCCCCCGGAAAGTAGCACTGGCAGGCAAACCAAAGCCAGTACCACAGGCGCCACTTGGCGCTTTATGGCCCAGATAAGAAAATGCAACAAGTAAATAAATTGATAGGTTAGCGTTGTTTTCATAGGCGTAATGACCAGACCGGATAATGCATCACTCGTCAGGGAAGGCCGCCACGAGGCGCAGCCCCAATCAGACTGTTCGTATATAGCAACCAGCCACTGCTGGAGATCCGCCACTGCATTTTGCGGCTAGGTCTTCGTCAACACTTTCCTGCTAATTCACTGTCGAAATCATAGTTCGACACTATTCGATAGAAGCAGGATACCTATCTTAAATATACGTAAAATGCAGGCTCTTTATACCTTTATGAACAACAGTTTAGCGGCTTTATATTCAAGCATTACCGGTTGACTGCCAGCCTGATGAATGAATGCGCGCTTGCTTAAAATTTCTAGTCGAGCGCCAAGGTTCTGTGACTCATCGGCGTACTGCTCAGTAGCCCAAACCGGAGAACTGTTTTCGGTATTAAAACTGTGAACGAGACTCTGAGCCAGATGATGGTTAGGTTGCGTGCGCGCCTGCCGGTTGCGTAATGAAACCAATGGCCACGGAGATGCTCGTTATGCTAATGCCAAGGACGCTAAGAGCACCAGTGGGTCGAGGCTGTACTTCCGAATGCCTATTTCCTTAACGGGGAAAATATACGGTGAAGGTGGAGCCTACATTCACCTGGCTCTCCACTATAATGCGGCCGCCGGCGTTTTCCACCATCTTTTTTACCATGTACAAGCCAACCCCGAGCCTTCCACGTGCGTGTGGAAGCGTTGAAACATAGTAAACAGCTGGCCCAGCTGCCGGGCTTCAATACCCTGCCCGTTGTCGGTGACGGTTAACACGTGATGCTCTGGGGTGGCGACACAGTGGATCTGCACCCACGGTGCCCGCGCCGGGGAATGATACTTGACGGCGTTGCTGAGCAAGTTGTACACCACTGAGCGCAGATTCTTAGCCGAAAAGCGAACATCCGAGCATTCCTCTACTTTGATGTCCAGTTGGGTGCCGGTGTTTTGCAGCAGCGGGGCTAGGTCTAGGCGCACGTCCTCAACAATTTCAGCCAGATTAACTTCTGTCGTGACCAAGGTATGCTCTTGCTGTAGCTTGCTGATGTCGGTGAGGTGCTCGATGGTACGCTTGAAGCGTTCCACCGCGCCCTGCATCAGGTCCAAGATGAAGCTTACTTCGTCAGTCCGTTGCTCGGTAGGCAGCTCCTCAGCCAGAGTGGAAAGTAACCCCTCAATGTTGGAGATAGGCGCTTTGAGGTCGTGCGAAGCGGTGTAAATGAAATTGTCCAGGTCGGTGTTGGTGCGTACTAGCTGCTGGTTGGCTTCTTTCAGTTCGGTGATGTCGATGGCCGAGCCCACGTAGCCATACAACTCGCCATTGGGGTAGTAGCTAGGTGCGCCCTGGGCCAGCAGCCAGCGGTACTGCCCGTCGTGGCGGCGCATGCGGTGCTCTAGTCGGTACGGTTTGCGCGTGCTGATGGCCTCAGTTAGGGTTTGCTGAGCGTTTTCTAGCTCTTCGGGAGGCAAGTACAAGCCCCAGCCGGTAGCCAAGTACTGCTCCTGATCGACGCCTACAAAGTCGAGAAAGGCCCGGTTGATGTAGCGGATGGTCGAATCGGGGTTCACGGCCCATACCTGATTGGGCGCGGCATCGGCCAGAATGCGGAAGCGCTGCTCGCTTTCATGGAGCGCGGCGGTGTAGCTTTTCTGTTCAGTGGTATCCTGGGCCACGCCCAACACGGTTGCCGGCTGGCCTACTGCGTCGCGGTAGATGCGGCCCCCAATTTTTACCCAGCGCACCTGCTTGGTAACTACGTGGATAAAGCGTGCTTCGTACTCAAACAAACCAGTTCGCAGGCCCTGCTCCAGAGCCTGTGCCCGTTTGGTTAAGTCTTCAGGATGGAAAACCGATACATAACGGTCGGGGGTTTGGGGACCATTGAAGCCGAAAATTTCGTTGAACCGCTGATCGGCTATTAGTTCTTGTGTGGCGAGGTTGGACTCAAACACGCCCAAACCACCTACTTCAATGGCCAGACGGGCCCGCTCCTTTTCGTCCGCGAGTTGTTGCTGGCTCTGAGCCTCATCCGTCACGTCGATGGCCGTGTGATGGATGCCGTACACCTCACCGGCTTCGTTGCATAAGGGTTTGCAAGTAATGTTGAAATACGCTGTTTTCAACTGGCCCTCTGCTAGCAGCGTGGCTTGTTTCCGGAGCCCCACATAAGCATCTCCAGTGGCGTACACTTGCTCGAGCAAAGCCGGGAACGACTGTTCCTGTGGTTCCGATAAAACATCCCGAATGGTTTTGCCTTGCACGGAAGCGTCTTTGCCCCAAAGCGCTAGCATGAAGGGATTAGCATATTGAATGCGGATTTCAGGACCCAGGTACAAGGCCGTTGCAATCGGGGCTTCTTCAATCAGCATTCGGTAGAGCTGGTCACTGTCTACGAACTGCTGCGGTTCTTCGATAGAGGCTGCTGTCTGGTTGGACCAAGAAGGTGCAAGTGCCGTTGTTGGTACGGGTATAGTTGGTACGTGCCCAGTGCCAATAGATAAGCGCGTGCTGAAGGTAGTATCCTGCCTAAAGGCGTTATCAACTAGCATCGCACTGCTGTGTAGTTCCACTATTTCCTGCCCTAAAGTCTGCGCAAGGCTGGATTTATCATAGGAGCGGGCTTTGGCCAGCATAGCAGTAGCGGCACTGGCTAGCAGATCGTAGAAGAGGACGTACTCTGAATCGAGGATGCGGCGGGCGCTAACGCCTGTTACCAGGAAATAGGCGGGCTGCGCTGTGCTAGTCAAATAAATAGGATAAACCAGCGCCGAATGAGGCGATTCGGGATAAGGGCCGCTCGTGAAGGCGCCGAATTTGGTTGCCAATTCTTCGACCCGCTGAGCTTTGCCTGTGCGGGCTGCGTCTGCTAAGGGCCAGCTGGCGTCTGCTAGTGGGGTTAAGGGTAGGGCGGAGGGCGTTAGCGCCGACGCGCCGGCGAGTCCAACGTGTCCCTTTAGTTCTGCCTGCTCGGCCCCGGCTGCTAGCGAATAGAGCAACACGAAAGGCAAATCCAGGCTGAATTCGCGCAGGGTTTCCAACAGCAAGATCACCGTTTCCCGTTCGGTTTGGGTACCGCTTCGCTCGGCAATAGTACGCAGAATGTTGTGACGGCGCTCGGCTAGGGTTTGCCGCGTCAGTTCGGTAACGAGTTGAAATACCCCTCTCACATTCCCCAACTCGTCGAGGATGGGGCTGAAGGAAAACGTGAAAAATGTCTCTTCTAAGTAGCTAGTGCGTTCCAGGAACACGCGCTGGTTTTCTAGAGTGCGGGTTTGGCCGTTCGAAGCTTGCTCGAAAGCCTCACCTAACACGTCCCAAGCCGCGGCCCAACACTCTTTATAATCCTGACCTAATGAGGCGGGGTGCCTGTCGCCGCAGAGCAACCGGTACCCATCATTGTAAATCTGCACTCGCCCGGGGCCCCAAGCAATGCTGATGGGAACGTTGGACGCCAAACACAAACTCACCGTCGTGCGCAGGCTTTGTGGCCACAGCTCGCGTGGGCCTAACGGCGTTTCCGCCCAATCCTTGGCTTGCACTAGTTCCGCCATGTTGCCCCTGCCAGTTAGTGATTCGGCGTGCACAGTGAAAGAATTGGTAGGCGGGGAGGGTAGCGGGTGGGGCATGCAGAAGTATAATAGGGTGAGCGAGAGTGGGCAAGCTCAAACAATCAGATTAAGCCGAACAGTAGGACTAAGACTATAAAGTGTAGTTATAAAGTTAACGTATTCCAGCGCGCACAACCGCGAACAAGCAAGCCGCCAAGGGCAACCGATTAATGCAAGGCATCTGCTTCAGTCAATAGACGCGAAAAAGAGAAGATTTTCTGCAACTATGTAGAGCAAGCTAAGCCTAGGTTCAGCCGAGTAAACTGAAATTAATAGCTAGTAAGCCACCGACACTTAGACAGATTGGTAGGCAGAATTTGTAAGCGAGGAAGTACCTTGTTGAGGTCTAGGTTCGAGCTTTCGTTGCTTTCACTTCCGCTGCCTTTGTATGCAAGAGCTTTTCTTCCAATTCGTTTACCTGATATTGATTGTTTTGGCGTTGGTCATGGTGGCCAATAGGCTCCGGTTGGCTTATCCAATTGTGCTGGTGCTAGGTGGCTTGGCGCTTAGCTTCACAGGGCTGTTTACCAACCTGACCATTAATCCGGAGATAGTATTTCTGATTTTCCTGCCTCCGTTGCTGTACGAAGCGGCTTGGCAGGTGTCGTGGAAAGAGTTTTGGAAATGGCGCCGCATTATTGCCAGCTTCGCGTTTCCGATTGTCATCATCACCTCCTGCATTGTGGCAGTGGTGTCCCAGGCCCTGATTCCGGGTTTCACATTAGCGCTAGGGTTTCTGCTAGGTGGCATTGTCTCGCCGCCCGATGCTATTTCGGCTACCACCGTCATGCGGCAAGTGAAAGTGCCGAAGGTGCTGGTAAGCGTAATTGAGGGCGAGAGTTTGCTCAACGATGCATCCTCGCTGATTGTATTTCGGTTTGCGCTGGCGGCCGTGCTTACCGGGCAATTCGTGTTCAGTCAAGCCGCCACGAGTTTCTTCTTGGTGATTGTATTGGGTACGGTGATTGGCGTGGCGTTGGGCTTCGTGTTCTACACCATTCACCGGTGGCTGCCCACTACTCCGAGTATCGACGTAGCCCTGACCCTAGTGACGCCTTACAGCATGTATTACGCGGCCGAGCACTTTCATTATTCTGGGGTGCTGGCCGTAGTGAGTGGCGGGTTGCTGCTATCGAGCAAGCGCAATACCATGCTCACCTATCGGAGTCGCATCGAGAGCGTGAACGTGTGGACGGTATTAAGCTTCATCTTCAACGGCTTCATTTTCCTGCTCATTGGGCTGCAATTGCCATCCATCACGCAGCAACTCGGCAACATCACCCTCGGCCGGGCTATTGGGTATGGTCTGCTTATTTCGTTGGTTCTTATCGTTACCCGGCTGCTCTGTGCGTTTGGCGCAGCACTGTTTACCCGGTTTGCTAGTCGCTTCATCACCGTAGCTGATGCCAATCCGGGCTGGAAACTGCCAATTATCACTGGTTGGGCCGGCATGCGTGGCGTGGTGTCGCTGGCCGCGGCGTTATCTATTCCGCTGCTTACGCCGCAAGGACAGTCTTTTCCGTACCGCGACCTGATCTTGTTCATCACCTTCGTGGTCATTCTGGTGACGCTGGTATTTCAGGGCTTGACGCTGCCTTGGCTGATTCGCAAATTAAATCTAGACGACAAATACACTACCATCCCGGAAGAGCGTCAAGAACTGCTGATCCAGAAAAAGCTTGCTCAGCTCGCCCTCCGCTACTTGGAAGAAAACCACGGACCAGACACTGCCCAAAACGACTATTTGCATAACCTGCGCATGCGCTTGCAACTTGATGAACGCTTTCTGGTGCAGCAGTTGGAAGAAGGAGGTCATACTCGAGAAGAAGCGCTGCAACACTTTCAGCACAGCTATCTGAAACTGCTGAATCAGCAACGCGACCTGCTGCATAACATGAACCACCGAGCAGATTTCGACGAAGAAGTTATTCGTAAGTACTTAGCCCTGCTCGACCTGGAAGAATACAAGGTCCGGGAAAAGCTGCCCCAAGAAGTAGCGTTGCAGTAGCAGTAGAGCCTAACGCTTAAAGCGAACAATCAGCGAGCAGGATAGTCTTGTCTTATAGCTACCTTACACTCACCCGCCGACCACGCGCCATGAACAATCAGATTCCGACGTATCAGCTGCACATGTTTGCCTACTATGACGAGGCAGCTGCGGAGGTTTTTTGCCCTGAGTACCATGCCGGAGGGAAAGCAGGCGCACCCATCTCTGTTCCATACCGCAGCGACTACTACAAAATCAGCCTCTGCCTGCGCGGAACGGCCGAGCTGAAAATAAATCTACAGACCTACGTTGTCGGCCCTGGCTGCTTGGTGTTGGTAACGCCCCACATTATCAAGCAATGGACGCACATCTCCGACGATTACGAAGCACTCTCAGTCTTTTTCACCAGCGAGTTCATCACCACCAATAATGCCCACGTGGGAAAGCTCGGTTTCTTGCTGAACCCCATAACCTACGTGTTGCCTCTCTTAGCACCAGAAGCCGCCAATATTGCCACTTCCTTCCGTTTTCTGCAGCAGAAATATCGCACTCCGCACGCAAGCCGTAGGGAAATCGTTAAGAATATTATCAACGGGCTGTTGTATGAAGTAGGCGCCTTATACGACCAGAAATCCGTCCCGCTTCCCGTAGCGCACTCAAGGAGCCAAGGACTGACAACGGAGTTCAAGCAATTAATTCAGGTACACAGTGCGTCGGCGCGCACTGTCGCGTTTTACGCAGACAAGCTCTGCATCACGCCAAAGTATCTGACGGAAATAGTGCGGGAAGTAACCGGAAAAACTGCCAGCGACCTGATAGCCGAAGCTGTAGTGCTGGAAGCGAAAGCTCTGTTGCAAACGACCACGCTGCCAATGCACCAGATAGCTGAGAAGCTGCATTTTATCGATCAGTTCGCCTTTAGTAGGTTTTTCAAAAAGAGCACAGGCCTTTCGCCCACGGCCTATAAACAAGCTTAGTGCTGGAAGCTGCCGCTGTTTAGCCAAACTCTGCCGCCTTCCGGCCATGTTGCTAATGCGTGCTTGCTGAGAAATTTGCTAGTGCAACAGCAAGCGTTCTACTACCTGCTCATCGGCCGTGCAGCAAGTAGCAAAGACAGTCGTTGCGACCTTTTGTTCAACCCGATAAGACTGTTCGTATGATTTTGGTAACTGGTGCCACTGGGCACTTAGGCCGAGCCGTGCTACAAACGCTCGCCAATAATACTGCTCCTAGCAACCTAGCCGCCTTGGTGCGCGACCCCGACAAAGCCGCTGACCTGCAAGCCCAAGGAATAAACATTCGTGTGGGTGATTATAGTGACTTGGCTTCGCTGAAGCAAGCAATGCAGGGCGTGACTAAGGTGCTGCTGATATCGGGTGGCGGAGAGTCTGACGCCCTTCAACAGCACTACAACGTAGTAGATGCTGCCCGCCAGGCAGGTGTGGAGTGCTTGGCTTATACGAGTCGTGCACTGAAAGACCGTAGCACGCTCACTAACCAGTTAATGGTGCGGCACTTCCAGACGGAAGATTACATCAAAGCTAGCGGCCTAGCCTATGTTTTATTTCGCAACATTCTGTATATGGAAGCCCTACCGCAGTTTACGGGCCCGCACGTGCTATCCACTGGCATTACGTTGCCTGCGGGTGAGGGCAAAGTAGCCTATGCCTTGCGCAGTGAAATGGGGGAGGCCATTGCGCACGTGCTACTGGAAAACAGCAACACTAATAAAACCTACTACCTCACTGGTAGCGAGGCGTATTCTTTCCATGATGTAGCCGCCGCCTTGACTACCCTGTCCAATAAGCCCGTGACCTATACTCCCGTGGAAACTGTCGCGTTCGAGGAGCAGTTGCAAGCTCGTGGCTTACCAACTGTTGTTATTCCGCGCATTGTGGGCTTCATGACCGATATCAAAAATGGGCAGGAGGAAATAGTAAGCTCGGATTTGGAACAGCTACTTGGTCGCAAGCCTACAGCTCTACTAGACGGAGTAAGAAGAATATTCAATCTCTAATCACTTAGGATTTCAGTTGCAGTCACCCTTGGTACTATAGATGAAGCTAGATGCAGTGGTAGCTAAAGGAGTGACTGCCGTCTCGTAGTGTAACAAGACATTATGGATGTAGATCATGGTGCGCCGTGGTTAGGTAGAACCTAGCTCCGGCGCACCTGTACCTAACACTAGGCAACCTTGATTTGCCTGCCAGCCTAAACGGTTAGGAAGTGGTATATCTCTGCGACAGCATTAGCTAGGACCAGAAGGAAAATTGCCTGTTGTGTCTCTGTCCGGTTAGCTATAAAACCCAAATATCAGTTGGTAGGCTAAATCAGTAGCGAAAGGGTCTGTTGATATCAACTCTTGGAATCTCGCTCGATAAGAGCTAGGAAATTGGCAACAGCAATATGCAGTATAGTGAAGGATCAAATATATTTGATTTTTACAGCTGCTAATTATGAAACCTAATTCGCTCGAAGAGTTTTACAGTAAAATGGCTGCTAGTGACGGCGCGCCTACCAGCGCGTTGCTGCCTCCTGGAGTTCAGCAGGAAATAGGGCATTTCAACGTCTTTCAAATAGCCGATCTGATTGCCAATTACCGCCATCGGCCACCCATGACCTTCGACCGGCGGGCCTTCTATAAAATCAGTTTGATTCGCGGGCGCAGTCGAGTAGAGAGTGCTGACAAGGTGATAGATATTGCGCAGAACGCTTTGTGGTTTGCTACGTCGCGGGTGCCTTATCGGTGGCTACCACAGGATCTAAACCAAACCGGTTACTTCTGCATCTTCACCGATGAATTCCTGCTGCCCGCCAAGAGTGGAGTGGTTCTAGAAGAACTACCGATTTTCCAGCTAGGAGCCTACCCGGTGTTGGAGGTAACCAATACTGATTACGCGGCCATTGAGACCATTTTTAAAAAAATGGCGCAGGAAATATCCTCCGGTTATGCTTACAAGTACGATTTGCTGCGTACCTACCTGTTGGAGCTAATTCACTTCGGGCAGAAGCTGCAGCCAGCCCCGGTCTTGGCCCACGCCCCTAATGCTTCGGCCCGGGTGACAGCACTGTTCGTCGAGCTACTAGAACGACAATTTCCGCTGGAAACTCCGCAACAGCAGTTGCGTCTGCGCACGCCCAAAGATTATGCCGACCAGCTGGCCGTGCATGTCAACCACCTCAACCGGGTGCTCAAGCAAACCACTGGCCGCACCACTACCGACCTGCTCAGCAGCCGGCTGGCGCAGGAAGCTAAAATCTTGCTTAAACAAACCAGCTGGACTAGCGCGGAGATTGCCGACAGCCTCGGCTTCACCGATGTGGCCCACTTCTGTCACTTTTTCAAGCGTCAGACTGGTCTAGCTCCGAGTGCCCTCCGGAGCTAGATCCATTGTTTGAATTAGACAGTAAAAGGCTCGAAGCGCACATGCCTTGAGCGAGCGAAAATTGGACGTTATTGGTAGCTAGAAATAAAGAGACTATTCTCAAGTTTTGCCTCTTAGCTGAGCTGTAATTGTTGCACCTAGTAGTTATAAGTAAGCTAAACACTAGAAGCGAATAGAAACGAGAAAGCCCACTAGCAAAACTAGTGGGCTTTGTATACCGGAAATTCAACTAACAGTTAACTGCTGATAGAACTTGTAATAGAATCCTAGTAATAGTTTAAGGAAACTTAAGTTGAAGCTTAGAACTGCCACCAATGGTGTTTCTTGGTTTGCTCTTGGCGGGGCAACAGGGTCACGTTCTGCGTGCCGCGGCCGGTGAGCTTGATTTCCTCCTCGCTGTAGCCGGCGTAGCCGTACTGCAGCACCTGGGTTTGGGCCAGGGGCACGAGCAAGGTATAGTTGCCGGCGGCATCGGTGCTCACGCCCCGGCCACTGACTTTGTCAATGACGGTTGCCCCGACCAGCGGCTGGCCGTTCTCGTCGAGGATGCGGCCGCGCACGCTGCTCAAGCGCAGCGTTGAGGCGGCACTGGCAGCGCTGGCACTGGTGCTGCTCTCGGTAGAGGCCAGCAGCTCGGCGGGCAGTTCGGTGGCCGTTACGGTGGTGATGGCGTGCTCGTTGGTGGGCAAGTTGGTGCCGGCAAACACAGCCCCGCCGAGCAGGGCACTGCCCGCGACTAGCGAGGTAGCGCGGCGGCGCAAGCGCTGGGGCTCGGTGCGGATGAGCTCGAACTGGCGGGCCACCCAGCCCAGGGGCTGCACCTGATGGCCGGCCTGGTTAAGTTCGTAGTAGCGGCGGAGCGTGGCGTCGCCGTGCTGGCTGTTGGCTTTGAGATAGGCGTCGACGGCAGCCGTGTTCTTGCTGGTCAGGTCGCCGCGCAGATAGGCGTCGCGATAAGTCGGGAGCAGGGCGCCGGTAACGGGGTGAAAGGGGTGAGCGCTGAGTTTCATAAAAGATAGAGCGAGCGGTGTGGTAAGTGATTCAGAACAGGACAAAGATAGAGTACTGAATTGCACTTATTTTCATACTATTTATACGAAACAGGTAAATTCATATAAGGCTTTATACGGGCTATTTCAGATGAAACACTCTAATTCCTCTTCCAACAAAGAGAATCTTCAGATGAATAAAGTCATATCATAGCTTAAAAGTTAAAAACTGGTTTTAAAAGTTCTTTTAATAATCATATGATATAGTTTCAATTATAGAATTTAAGTAGAATGTGTCCCAATCTTGGAAAACTCCATGATGGGTTTTATTTAAGTTTTTATATAACTAATCAAACAGTTTAACAACTATTGATTCAGGATTCAATAAATATAACTTTATAATTTTTAATTATAGTTTTGTAAATAATTCGTCTAACGACTAGAATGCTTTTCTGTATAACAAGTTAATTACTGGCTATTCTCATTACCGATAAGCACAAACAGTTGATACCTTATCTTAATGCATGCTCACTTCTACTTCAAAGCTCTATGTTATTCCTAAGGCTAATATTCTTGCGATTTGCAAAGTCCAGCGGCTTTATAGTTCAAAACGTCATTTAGAGTATTGCTGAAATTTAGGTGCCTACTAAATCTCGCGTTCTTACTATTAGCTATACCAACAAAGCAGTTTGAAAGCAAGTCATATGGAAAACCTATACTGCTCTCTGTGACTGGCTTTCTACACAGTTAAATTGCTCATTGTATAGTGCTCCCAGTAAGAATATTTGACAAGCAATAGAGCTTAGTAAAGTGCAGTAAGCTTAAATTGAGCAGCAATTGAAAACATGCAAAATTTCTGTAGACTCAATTCATCGAGATTAAGCTGCTATTCGTAGTGAAATTAGTTTTACTGACCGTAATTACCTTATTACCCCATTCCGGGTCTGCTATCTTTGATTCGTTCTCGAAAATAGACTTGATAAAGTTCTATAAACAAAGCTTTTCTCTTCAACCTTTAGTAATTAGGATTCTTGTAAAAGCTATAGACTTGTTCTTGCGCTTTTAGTTGTCTGACTGAAACCGTTTTCTGGTAGTTACCCTGCTTTATCTCCTGCATGCAGTTCCCTTTTTTAAACCGTCTCAGCCTCCGCAAAGTTACGGTCGGTACTTCCAATGAGGCTGGTCAACAGGCCCGCATCGTGTTAGATCAGTTGCTTGAAGAATTACCCGACCTGCTTATGAGTTGTGTGGTTGAAGTGCCATCGGGCCGCGTAGTTGCCTCCTACACGACAACGGCGGCGCTTAACCCAAATCAAATAAGCTTACGCTATGCAAAACTGCTTAGAGCAACTGATATAGCCCTTGCTGCCCGGCACATCCCCGGTGGGCCGCTGACGGAAATGGCGTTGCTACTTGATGAGCAATTGCACTTAATAAAGCCAGTGCAAAATGGACAAAGTTATTGCTTTCTGGCTGTCCGCTTAGCCGATACCAACTTGGCAATGGCTGCTGAACTGTTACGTCGCCTTACGGCTCCGCTTGCTTAACCTTCACCTTCTTTTATTTCCCTTACTTTTTACCTCATTTTACGTCATGTCATCCCCTAAACAAACCATTAAAGAAATTCTTGACGAGCTCCCCACCCTGCTCGCCGTTGCTGTTGTAGAAACCGAAACTGGTATGGCCCTGGCCTCTCATTCCAATATCGCTGATTTCGACATTGATACAGCCGCTGCTTACAACACTGAAGTGGTAAAGCAAAAGTTGAAAGCTATTTCAGCTCTTAAGCTTAATCAAACCATTCAGGATATTCTGCTGACACTGACGGATCAGCTGCACGTAATTAAGCTCTCGGCTAAAGGTGACAAGTTTATCTACCTAGCCGTTAACGCCCGCGACACCAACTTGGCTGTTGCTCGTCAGATTTTGAAATCGCATACTGCTGTTCTGAATTAATTCTCAGAACTCAAGTGAAAGCTCGTTGGATATCCCAGCGGGCTTTTTGGCGTTGTAAGTGAAAGGATTATCTCGTCGCTAAATGGTGTAGAATGTAGTATGAGTACTGGCATGCTTCCTCGCTTTCTACGAGCTCATATTAAAGAAAACTCACTATATAACGTGTAGTTCTACCTAGTTCGCACGACGTGCAATCAGCAAACCCAAGTTCGTTTCTAAGTATACTAAAGGATATTTAAGTAGTTTAGTTAGGGTAGCAGTAAAAGAGAAGTAAGCTTTCATACGATGTGTGTTTGCGCCTTGGAAACGAGGTATCAAAATTAAATTAAGATTAAAAAATTTCTCCTTTTTCAGGATTATTTCCGTAGTAGGCACAATCCAGTTTCTTGTGCTTGAGCTGACTATTGCTCGGGCCGGGCTACATTAACCCCTACCTACGCTATATGATCCAAACCCGCGACAGTATTCAAGACATTTGGGGCCCTCGCCTCGGCTACGAAGGTCAATGGTCGGTACGCGTTGACGAGCGGCTTGAAGTAGAACCGGACCATTGGGTGCAATCAGCTTGCGTTTTATGTTCTAATGGTTGCGGTGTGGATATTGGAGTGAAAGAGGGCCGCATTGTGGGTGTGCGGGGTCGGGCTGTCGACAGCGTTAACCACGGCCGACTGGGGCCTAAAGGGTTAAATGGATGGGTTGCGAATAACAGTCCTGACCGGTTGACCAAACCGCTGATTCGTCGCAATGGCCAGCTGGAAGAAGCAACCTGGGACGAGGCCATGAACTTGATTGTGCAGAAGTCCAAAGAGCTGATCGAAAAGCACACGAGCAGTTCCATTGGGTTCTACACGTCCGGGCAGCTGTTTCTAGAAGAGTATTATGCCTTGGGTATTGTGGGTAAAGCCGGTCTTGGCACTCCCCACATGGACGGTAATACCCGCTTATGTACAGCTACCGCGGCGGCCGCTCTGAAAGAGTCATTCGGTTCGGATGGCCAGCCCGGTTCTTACTCTGACCTGGACACCACCGAAGCCATTTTGCACGTCGGCCACAACATTGCCTCGCAGCAAACCGTGCTTTGGATGCGGGTACTTGACCGCTTAGCTGGGCCTAATCCGCCCAAGCTGGTGGTTATTGATCCTCGTGCGACTTACACCGCCGAAAAAGCTACTGTACACTTGGCACCTCGGGTGGGCACTAACGTGCCCGTGATGAACGGACTGCTACACCTCATCATTGAAGCCGGCCATATCAACCAAGAATACATCGACGCGCATACCATAGGCTTCGAGGAGCTAAAGCAAGTGGTAGCCAAATGGACGCCGGAGCGCGTAGAACAGCTAACGGGCGTACCCGCTGCTAAGCTGCGCGAGGCCGCTCACATTCTGGGTACTTGCAATACTTTGGTTTCGACGGCTTTGCAAGGCGTTTACCAATCGATGCAGGCTACGGCAGCGGCGGTGCAGGTCAACAACTTGCATTTGTTGCGCGGGCTTATTGGCCACGATGGCAGCGGCATCTACCAAATGAATGGCCAACCCACAGCCCAGAATACGCGGGAGTGCGGCGCCGATGGCGACTTACCTGGCTTTCGCAACTGGAGTAACGAAAAGCACATTCAGGAGCTAGCTGACCTGTGGAACGTGCACCCGGATCAGATTCCGCATTGGGCGCCGCCTACGCACGCCATGCAAATCTGGCGTTACTGCGAGCAGGGTTCCATCAAAATGCTTTGGATCAGCGCCACTAATCCGCTGGTTTCAATGCCCGATCTGGACCGGGCGCGCAAGATCTTGGCCAAGGACGACCTATTTGTGGTGGTACAGGATGCCTTTCCCACTGAAACTACAGCCTTGGCGGATGTGGTATTGCCGGCCGCTATCTGGGGTGAAAAAACGGGTTGCTTCACCAACGTAGGCCGCACAGTTCACATCTCCCATAAAGCCGTTGATCCACCGGGCAAGGCACGTTCTGACTTCGACATTTTTGTGGACTACTCTCGGCGCATGGACTTCCGCGACAAAGATGGCAAGCCACTGCTCACCAGTACCTGGCAAACCACCGAGGATGGCTTTAACGCCTGGCGCGAATGCACGCGTGGCCGCCCTTGCGACTACACTGGTCTCAGCTATGCGAAGCTTACGGGTGGCTCAGGAATTCAATGGCCCTGCAACGAGCAGTATCCTGATGGCAAAAAGCACCTCTATGAAAACGGCGTATTCAGCACCGATGTTGACTATTGCGAAGACTACGGCCACGATCTAGAAACTGGTACCCCCCGTTCCCAAGACGATTACAAGCTACTCGACCCCAAGGGCAAAGCCTTCCTCAAAGGGATAGACTACGAACCGCCCCACGAAAAACCCGACGCGCAATACCCGCTCTGGCTCACCACGGGCCGGGTGGTATTCCACTTCCACACACGCACCAAAACCGGCCGTTCCCGCGAATTACAAGAGGCTGCGCCCGACGCTTACGTTCAACTCTCAACCGAAGACGCTGCCCATTACGGTATAGTTGAAGGAGACATGATAGAGGTAAAGTCGCGGCGGGGCAAGGTACAAGAGCCCGCTCGCGTGGGCGACATCGAGCCGGGGCTAATCTTCGTTCCCTTTCATTATGGCTACTGGGACCAGGACGACCGGCCGCGTGCGGTTAACGAATTGACTCTAACTGAATGGGACCCAATCAGCAAGCAGCCCCACTTCAAGTATGCCGCCGTGCGTATTCGCAAAGTAAACGCCTAATTCTGCTTCACTATGCACCTTCCTTATTACCTGGGCCTGCTTGAAAACAGCGAAAAGCAGCTAACGGAAGCCTTCGAATACGTAGCTAATCACCACCACGACGAGCCTGATATCGAGCAAATGTGCCAAAAGCTCTCAGCTTGGTCGCGGGAGCACCACGGAAAGGTGCAGGGGTTTGTCGAAAAGTATTCCGAAGAAAAAAGCAACGAGCCAAGCAAGTTAAAGCGTGACCTGTTTGCGGAACCACGCAGTAGCAGCCTGGCCCTGCTGCGCGACTTACACGACCTTTGGCTATTGGTTCAGGAGGTACAGTTGTGCTGGGTTGTAATTCAGCAAGCAGCTCTAGGCCTACGCGACGAAGAGTTAAAAGCCTGCTACGCGTTCTGCAGCGCCCGCACCAAGCGCCAAGCTGAGTGGCTCTTAAGCCGCATTAAGCAAGCTGCGCCGCAAACGCTCTTGGTAGCAGAATAGAGTAGTACATTGGTTAATTGAGCGAAGGCGAGGCTTCCACTGACAATTGCCGTCAACGGAAGCCTCGCCTTTTTATAGTAGCCGAATGCCACTACGTTTGTGCTGGCGACGAACTTTGATTTGGGGTCAAGTAATGAACCAGCATGCCGGTCAGCGTCAGGCCCCATGCTAAGAGTGCCAGCCAAATAAAGCTAGAAGAAATGGCGCGCAAGGCAGGTAGCGGCAAGGCAATAGCTAAGCGACCAGTAGCGGCCGCGTACATGCCCACAGGGAAAACCATGCTCCAAGAAGAGGGTTGGTAGGAAAAGTTCGGACGCGCGCGCAAGTGGTGCCATCCACGTAAAACCACTACAAACGGAATCCACCAAGTGCTCAGCACCCAGAACAATACGCTCCATCCTTTCACGAACCCAGCCGCATTAGCTAGGCCTGGACTATGGGGAGAATACCCAGCAGCGTTGCTCCGGCCAGAACTGTAATGGCGCTGCCCCCAACGCTAATCCAATACGTAGCGGTAACTTCCTGTACCTCCACTTGCTTGAAGGTCAGTCGATAAAACAGGAGTGTACAGAGCACGACGTAGAACAAACTGCCTAACAAGAACAAGCACAGCACCAGAAACGCGCCCACATCAGTAGGGAACGCCAGTGTAGGTGCTAAACCGGCCCCAGCACTGCCAACGCTTGCGTGGAGACGGTTATGAGCAGCCAATTGGCGCCGAGGCCAGTTTCTAGCTCGGGTTTGTTGTCGCGCAACGTTACGCTAATCAGAAACCCATATAAAAGCAGCAGCCAACAAAGTGCGCCAAATCCCCACAGCGCCAGCCCTACTGCCTCATTGCCGCATAGTTGCACAAATTGATTGCCTACCAGGCAGGTGGCTGCAACCAGTGCCAGGAAGTTGGGCCCCTGTTCGTGAGAAGTTAATTCGGCTATAACTGCGCCAGTAAAAAGTAGCACTCGCGCCAACAGCAGTAATAGAAACAGCGGGTAGAGCAGCAGATTCAGGTAAAAGAAGCTTTCGGCCAGCCACGAAATATGCTGCGCG
Organism: Hymenobacter volaticus; assembly: GCF_022921055.1. GTDB lineage: Bacteria > Bacteroidota > Bacteroidia > Cytophagales > Hymenobacteraceae > Hymenobacter > Hymenobacter volaticus. The sequence goes on along the minus strand of NZ_CP095069.1, from coordinate 68,514 downwards.
TGCGCGGCCAACGAAATGATACCCGTGGCCATGATAAGAGTGAAGTACGCAGGCGGAAACTTCTCTACAGTTGACTTCCACATAAAGTGTTGATTTTGCACTTACGTATACGGCCAGCAATAAGCGCAAGGGTATGATGTGGTAACTTCCTAACCTGGCAACGAGCAGCTAGTGTTAAGTCACAGATGCTGTTCTGGTTTCTACCAGTTAGGTCCAGTCTAGCTGGCTGTCCGAAAACTGGCCTGCCTGACAGCTAACATCATTTGTAGCCCAAAGCAATACCGCAAAACGCCGGAAAGGGACACCAAGAAGGCTGCTCGCTATTTCGAAGCAAGAGATGGTTGATGATGGGCTTGCCTATACTCTCCAGACGTGTGGTCTGCTAACCTTGAGATAAGCGAAGTGCTGGTGCTATTTCAGTAAGCGTGGTGCCATGGGCACAAAAAAACCTGGTCAGTTTGTGGCCAGGTCTTTTTGTGTTCTGAATCACTGGGCTACATCTTGGTATGCCTCAGCTCGGCAAAGGTAAAACTTTTCTAGATTAAGCTCAACTGTAATCTTGTGCATCCTGTTTGAGCTGATAGACATTCAGACGTTAACTATATACTAAGCTACATATCCTTAGCCTAAGAACACGCCATCTTCTAGGGGCGTAGCTAGCTGATTACTAGAATAGAAGACCGTTGTTTTGTCGCCTAATCTGTTCATGGCAAGGCCGCAATTATTCAATTGTTAATTTTCTTATTTGATAATAATATTAGGCGATAAACTCGCAGAGTCAACCGGGGTTTGACTTAGTAAAGACAGTTGTTAGATGGCAAGGCTGAAGGTGCGCAAAGCCAGCAAGAACTTCATTAAAGCCTTTGGAATTGCTCAAAAGCAATGTTTTCCGGTAAGGAGCACGACTTGCTGCTGAGAACCGCGGAAGGACTTGAGCTGGTCTGAGCTAACCACGTAGTTGTTCTGACCCGTAACGAATAGCACTGGCAATACTAAAGTTGTAGCGGGGATGGAATACATGCCAAGCGCTAATGAGCAGCGCTAGAGTGCTTTTCCTGTGCGCTACTTATTAGTGCAGAAAGCGTAGGACGGCCTCTAGTACTTGGGTAGGATTTTCCTCGAACAGATAATGCCCACTGTTTGAGAAGTCAAGCACCTCGACATTATCAGCTATGGCAGGCAAACTCATATTCATATTGCTGTAGGCCACATAGCTCCCGATTCCTAAAATTGGCGTGGTAAGGCGGGAGTAGGTTTTCATGTCCTCTATGTCTTGGTTGAATGTTTGGTACCAACCATTGGCGGCTCGGATATTGGCGGGGTGGTTGTACACGGTCGCGTATGCCTGCCGGTCAAATTCCGTCATGTGACGCTCATCAATCATTACGTATTGAAATAACCAGTCTAGCACGTAGCGGAAACGACCCGCTAGCAGCTGCTCGGGCAACTCCTTGATCTGGTTGAAGGACATCCACCACATGTAAGGATTGTTGCCATCCATTTTCGCCTCGAATGTGCCGGGAGCTGGCAGCATCGACATGTAGCGCATGCCTTCACTCGGATGGCCGCTATCCAACAAAACCACTTTGTGCGTGGCCGCAGGATAATTAAACGCAAAGCTCATGGCCACCATGCCGCCAATGTCATGGCCCAGCAACGATACGGTAGGCAGGGCCAGTAACTGCGTCAGAGCATACACGTCCTGAGCCATGGTTTTTTTATCATAGCCTGTTTCGGGCTTGTCTGAGCTGCCCATTCCGCGGATATCGAGGATGATAACACGATAGTGCTGGGCCAACTCTGAAGCCACAGGATGAAAAGAATACCAGGTTTGCGGCCAGCCGGGCAAGCAAATAAGGGGGTGTCCACTACCGCCTTCCACATAGTGCAGGCGCACACCATTGACGGTAGCATAGTGGTTGGTGAAACCAGGAAATTTTGCGAGCAAGGCCTCGTCTGAGTAGGCGGCAGGAGCTTCTAAGGTTGGTAGCATCAGGTATTAGGTGAACTGTGAGAGATTCGAGGTTAGGAGCAACTGGACTGCCCTACCTATTTAGTAAAGCAAAGGTCCTCTTAGCCTACCCGGTTCCTCTCTTATTTCTTGCTCACTTCCATCGAATTCTTGCTCTTCTTCTGCCAGCAAGTCAATGCGTTCACAACACTCAATAACAACCCCGTAGCTAGGTGAAAGGCACTCTTTGTGCGGTAATCAGTCCATAATGGGCATTATAATCCGCTACAAGTACGCCGCCAAATTGCTTGGAAACTTCGGGGCACGGGTCAGCTAGGTTGCCGGTCAAGACAGTTGGGCGCCGATCCGCCAATCTTAAATGGTTGGCAGCAACTTATTTGCTAGAAAGGCAGGGCCATTCGGCCACAGTCCTCAACTTGAGATTAACGCCGCTGAAACTCGCGCGGTGTACACCCAAAGGCCCGCTTGAACGCGGCCGAAAAATGGGTAGGTGAGGCAAACCCTAGCGCGTCGCTGACGGAGGCAATGGGCAGTTCATCGGTGCGTAGTAGCTGTTGGGCCCGTTTCATTTTCCACTGTAACACGTACTGATAGGGCGTAGCGCCGGTCGTTTGCTTGAAGCGGCGGGCAAAATGAAATACGCTCAAATTGGCCAAACTCGCCAGCATTTGCAGGCTAATCGGCTGTTCGGCAGCTGCTTCTAGGTAGGCGTCAAGTCGTGCCAACACCGCGGCAGACAGCCGGGAGCCTGTGCCCCCAACGCGCTGCTCGTAGCTGGCATGGTGCTCGATAAGATGATAACAGAGCGTGTTTGCCAACGACTCGACGTACAACCGCCCGAGCGTATGCTTGGCGTTGCTGGCAGCCAGAAGCTGCCGCCCTAGCTGAGTTAGGAGTCCGTCCTCGAATCGGAACCGCTCGTGCAGGGCAAAACGCGTCAGGTCTAGGTCATGGCGGGCCCTTGCTTCCAACGCCTGGGCATCGAGGTGCAAGTGAATGATGTCGGTGGGGCCGTCCCAGGCAATGGGGCCGTACTCGCCAGCAGGATAAAGACCCGCGTCGCCAGCGCCAAACAGGTCTTCGTCGAAGCGGCGGCCGCTGTGGCGCTGCGAACGGATGGGCTGCTGCCCCTGATGAAGCAGTAGCAAATGATGCTTGTGGAAATGCGCAGGCATAGCCATGGCCTCTAGTTGATAACGCTCTACTCGCAGCCCCGGCCAGGCCTGCGATACGCTGGTTTCCACAGCCTGCAGGCCATACATCTCGGAGCTGTACGTGTATTTCATTGTATCAAAGGCAAGTGTATACTATCCCTCAGGAGCCACGAAATGTTTAAAAAAGCCAGCACAAAGTATGCGCCGAAAGCTCCCTGGTGTAGCCCAGGTTTATATTTCGTGAAACAGGACGACAGCTAAAGTATTGATTTCAGTAATGGTGCCTTAGTATCATAATCGGTATCTGCCGGTGCAATGTTTGAAGCTATTTCAAGAGCTAGCACGAAGGCCTTCCCAAACTAGGCTGCGTGTACAGTAAATTAAAAAAGACCGTCATGCTGAGCGCAGCCGAAGCATCTCGCTCAAATCTTTACAGAGGTATTGTCATGCTGAGCGTAGTCGAAGCATCTCGCGTGCTGACATCAGGAATAGTAAAATGATTTACCACACTAGCGAGATGCTTCGACTGCGGCTACGCCTTCGCTCAGCATGACAACGGAGTGGTTTGGCAACGTCATCTGTACGACCTCAGCACGTGAGATGCTTCGGCTTCGTTGCATTGCATTCCGCATGACGGTCATTTCAGTTAGGGCTTGTTACAAAACGTCTACTGTCTACACGCCCAAGTAGAATTTGATACACAACAGCGTAGTGGCCGCATGTTTTTGCAAGCATATTTCTACTTCCGCTGGCTCGCAAAAGCGTGGCTAAGCTCTTGAAGGTTAGAGGTATAATTAGAAAAAGTGCCTCTTAACACTGTAGAGGTAAGTTTACTTCATACCGTCTTCATATTCCGAGGAGAGTTTTGTATCGCTCAGCCTATAACACCAGCGATAGAGCATCGGTATCTCGCCTCGTTTTGCCGCCGCGCATCGCACTAATACGCCGCCTTCGCTGGCATTTACCAGCCGGCTGCACAGTGAAACAGATTATAAAGCATGTATAAACATAGTAAGCTACTCTATCCATCTACTGCATTGCGTGATTTGGCAACAACAGCTTCTCAATTACCAGCAAGCCAATCGCCAAAAAAACAAACCGAGTTATCGGTTACCGCCGGCTCAGGCAATTCCCATTCAGCACACCTCCTCCAACACACATCTTCTAAGATCACCACTAAGGTTCTCATGAAAAGAACGTTCATGCTCATGCTCATGGGCTGCAGCGTCTTGTATTGCTCTACAAGCTGCTCTAAGAAAGAAGAAGAAAAGGAAGAGGTAACCAAGTTTTTGGTTACCAGCCCCTGCAAAAAGACACGACCATCACCAAGGATTACGTGGCGCAGATTCATTCCATCCAGCACATCGAGATGAGGGCGCTGGAAAGAGGTTATCTGCAGAAGATTTTTGTAGACGAGGGACAGTACGTTGAAAAAGGACAGATGATGTTTCAGATCATGCCGATGCTCTATCAGGCAGAATTGAAAAAATCGCAGGCCGAAGCCAAGTTCGTCAACATCGAGTATCAGAACACCAAGAAGCTAGCCGACAACAACGTGGTGTCACCCAACGAGTTAGCCTTGGCCCAAGCCAAGCTCGACAAAGCGCAAGCCGAAGTGTCGTTGGCACAAACGCACCTGCAATTCACGGCCATCAAAGCGCCATTCAGTGGCATCATGGACCACTTCCAGGCTCGGTTGGGTAGCTTGGTTGACGAGGGCGACTTGCTGACAACTCTTTCGGATAACAGCAAGATGTGGGTGTACTACAACGTGCCGGAAGCGGAGTATCTGTCTTATAAGGCCCACGCACAGACCGGCAACAACATGCACGTTAAACTACGGATGGCCAACAACGAGGTATTCGACGAGACTGGCGTAGTGCAAACCATCGAGGCCGACTTCAACAATGAAACCGGCAACATTGCCTTTCGAGCCACTTTCCCCAACCCTAAAGGGCTGCTCCGCAACGGCGAAACCGGCAGCGTGCTGATGACAGTGCCGCTTAAGCACGCCCTGATTGTGCCACAGAAAGCCACGTTCGAGGTGCTCGAGAAGAAGTTCGTGTACGTGGTGGACAAGAAGAACGTGGTGCACCAGACGGAAGTGGTGGTGGCATCGGAAATGCCGGACCTCTACATCATCTCTTCGGGTCTGAAAGCAGACGACAAAATCATGCTGGAAGGCATCCGCAAAGTGAAAGACGGGGACAAAATCAGCTTCAAGTACCAAGAACCGAAGTCGGTTATCTCGCACCTGAAAGTGTACTCTGAATAGAGGCACCTCATCACAGCCACGAACAACTAGATAATGTTCAGTAGATTCCTTCGCCGCCCCGTGTTTGCCATCGTTATATCGGTGGTAATCATGTTCCTGGGTATTCTGGCCATCAATACCCTGCCCACGTCCCAATTCCCGGAGATTTCGCCGCCCATGGTAATGGTGAGCACGGCGTATCCGGGCGCCAGCGCTAAGGTGCTGACCGAATCGGTGCTTATCCCGCTCGAGCAGGCCATTAACGGTGTGCCGGGCATGAAGTACATGACCTCCGACGCAGTTAGCGCCGGGGAAGCCAACATTCAGATCGTCTTCAAGCTAGGTACTGACCCCGAGCAAGCGGTGGTGAACGTAAACACCCGTATCGCGCAGATTCTGAACCGTTTGCCGGTGTTGGTGCAGCGTGAAGGCGTAGTGGTAAACCGCGTGGTGCCGAACATGCTGATGTATGTGAACCTCTACAGCAAAGACAAGAATACCGACATGCGGTACCTCTTCAACTTCGCTGGGGTGAACATGCTACCCGAAATTCAGCGTATCGACGGTATTGGCCGGGCCAGCATCTTGGGTAGCCGCCAGTACGCCATGCGCGTGTGGCTGAAGCCGGACCGCATGCGCGCCTACAATCTGTCCGTTGACGACGTGATGGAGGCCCTGAATGACCAGAGCGTTATCGGCTCGCCGGGCCGTATCGGCCGCTCGGATGGTAAAGAGGCTTCAGCACTGGAATACGTGCTGACGTATAAAGGCCGCTTCAATGACGTGGAGGAGTATAAGAACGTCATCATCAAGGCCAACTCCAACGGCGAAACGCTGCGCCTCAAGGACGTAGCCAATGTGGAGCTGGGCTCGGAGTTCTACGACATCTATTCCAACCTAGATGGCTATCCTTCGGCGGCTATTATGCTCAAGCAAACCTACGGCTCGAACGCTAGTGAGGTGATTAAGAGTGTGAAAGCCAAGCTCGAAGAATTGAAGAAAACCATGCCGCCCGGCATGGACTACAAGATCAGCTACGACGTGTCGAACTTCCTCGACGCCTCCACAGAGAACGTAATTCATACCCTGCGCGATGCCTTTATTCTGGTAGCCCTGGTGGTGTTCCTGTTCCTCGGCGACTGGCGCAGTACGCTCATCCCGATTATTGCCGTGCCGGTGTCATTGGTCGGTGCCTTCATTGCCATGCAGGCATTCGGGATGACCATCAACATGATTACGCTGTTTGCGCTGGTGCTGGCCATCGGTATTGTGGTCGACGATGCCATTGTGGTCGTGGAAGCGGTGCACGCCAAGATGGAAGAAAAGCACCTATCGCCCTACGGAGCGGTGCGCGAGGTAGTGGGCGAAATCAGCGGTGCTATCATCGCCATTACCATCCTGATGACGGCCGTATTTGTGCCGGTAGCCTTCATGAGCGGTCCGGTGGGTATTTTCTACCGCCAGTTCTCGATTACGATGGCCTCGTCTATTGTCATTTCCGGTATTGTGGCCTTGACCTTGACGCCGGTGCTGTGCGCCATGATTCTGAAGAACACGCACGGCCAGCCCCGCAAGAAGACGCCCATCAACCGCTTCATCGACTGGTTTAACCGCGGGTTTGAGCGCCTGACCGGCCGCTACACCACCCTGTTGGAAAAAGTGGTGGACCGCCGCGTGTTCACCTTCGCTATTCTGCTTGCCTTTGGGGTGGGCATCTTCGGCATCTCGTCGACGCTGCCTACAGGCTTCATCCCGGCCGAGGACCAAGGCATGCTCTATGCCATTATTCAGACGCCGCCCGGCTCAACGCTAGAACGCACCAACGCCTTGTCGCAACAGCTCTCGAAGCTTGCAGAAAATGTGCCGGGCATTGAAAGCATTTCGAGCTTGGCTGGTTACGAGGTACTCACCGAAGGCCGCGGCTCCAACGCCGGTACGCTGCTCATCAACCTCAAGCCGTGGCATGAGCGTAAGGAGTCCATCCACGACATCGTGGAGAACCTAGAGAAAAAGGCCAAGGAAATTCCCGGCGCGACCATCGAATTCTTCGAGCCACCGGCAGTACCCGGCTACGGCGCGGCAGGTGGTTTCCAGCTGCAGTTGCTCGACAAAACCAGCACCGGCGACTACAAGGCACTGGAAAAGGTGAACGAGGACTTCATGGCCGAGTTGAAAAAGCGCAAGGAACTAGCTGGCCTGTTTACCTTCTTCTCGGCTAACTATCCGCAATACGAGCTGCAGATCGACAACCAGTTGGCTATGCAGAAAGGCGTGAGCATTGGCAATGCCATGAACACGCTAAGCATCATGGTAGGCTCGACCTACGAGTTGGGCTTTATCAAGTACCAGCGCTTCTTCAAGGTGTTTGTGCAGGCTTCGCCGGAGTACCGCCGCTTGCCCAAGGACATTCTGGACATGTGGGTGAAAAACGACAAGGGCGAGATGGTGCCGTTTTCAGCCTTCATGAAAATCGTGAAAGGCCAGGGTGCCAACGAAATCAACCGCTACAACATGTACCCCACGGCCTCCATTCGCGGCGACGCTGCCGCGGGTTACAGCTCGGGTGAGGCCCTCAAAGCAGTACAGGAAGTAGCCAAGAAAACCCTGCCCCGTGGCTACGACATCGACTGGGGTGGCTTGTCGAAAGACGAGGTGTCGCGCGGTAACGAGGCCATCTATATCTTCTTGGTGGTGTTAGCCTTCGTGTACTTGGTGCTAGCCGCGCAGTACGAAAGCTTCTTGTTGCCGCTGGCCGTCATCTTGTCTTTGCCGGCGGGTATCTTCGGCTCGTTCCTGCTCATCAAAACGCTGGGCCTGGCCAATAACATCTACGCCCAAGTCGGCTTGGTGATGCTGGTGGGTCTGCTTGGTAAGAACGCCGTACTGATCGTGGAATTTGCGGTGCAGAAGCACGAGGAAGGCATGTCGATCCGTGATGCGGCTATTGAAGGCGCTAAGGTCCGTTTCCGCCCGATTCTGATGACCTCGTTCGCCTTTATTGCCGGCCTGATTCCGCTGGTGTTGGCTACCGGCGCCGGGGCTATTGGCAACCGCACTATTGGTACGTCGGCCCTAGGTGGAATGCTGTTCGGTACCGTTTTCGGGGTAATCATTGTGCCCGGCCTGTATTACATTTTTGGCACTCTTGCCGCCGGCCGCAAACTAATTGGGGATGAAAACGAGCACCCCCTCTCAGAATTCGAGCCGCATGTTTTAGTTGAAGAAGTTGAGACTCATGCTTAAGAAACGTATTTATCAAAGCCTGAGCGCGGCCCTTCTAGCGGTAGCAGCAGCGGCGTGTACAACGCCGGGGTTGGTGGCAAGAAAAGAGAGCCGCAACGTGCCGGCTAGCTACTCCACCGCCACTGCTAAGGATACAACCAGCACCGCCACGCTTCGGTGGAAACAGTTTTTCACCGATCCGAACCTGATTGCCCTGATTGATACGGCGCTGCAAAACAATCAGGAGCTCAATATCGCCCTGCAGGAAATCCAGATTGCCCGCAACGAAGTGCAAATCAGAAAAGGCGAGTACCTGCCTTTTGTGGGCTTGGGTGCCAAGGCCGAAGCCGAGCGCCCGGGGCGGTACACGCTACAAGGCGCCACGGAGGAAAACATCAACATCCAGCACGATAAGCGCACGCCCGACCCGTTGCCAAACTACCAGATTGGGGCGGTGGCTAGCTGGGAAGTGGACATCTGGCATAAGTTGCGCAACGCCCGCGCCGCAGCCGCCAACCGGTACCTAGCAACCGTTGAAGGCCGGAATTTCACAGTCACCAACCTGATTGCCGAAATTGCCAATTCCTATTACGAACTGCTGGCGCTCGACAACCAGTTGGCCATCACTCGGCAGAACATCGAGTTGCAAAGCAATGCCCTAGAACTGGTGAAGCTGCAAAAGGAGTCGGCCCGCGTGACGGAGTTGGCAGTCCAACGCTTTGAAGCGCAGGTGCACAACACCCGCAGCCTGCAGTACAACATACAGCAGCGCATTGTGGAAACCGAAAACTGGATCAACTTCTTGGTGGGCCGGTATCCGCGACCAATAGTGCGCAACTCCGACTCGTTCAACGATTTGGTGCCGACTGTTGTGCAGGCAGGAGTTCCGGCGCAACTGTTGCAAAACCGACCCGATATCCGGCAGGCCGAACAGCAATTGGCGGCTACAAAACTGGACGTGAAGGTGGCCCGAGCCAACTTTTATCCAGCGCTACGCATCACCGGCACCGCAGGGTTCGCCGCTTTCAAGCCTGGCTTGTTGTTCTCCACGCCTGAATCCATGCTGTACTCTTTGGCCGGTGATTTGGTAGCGCCTTTGGTTAACCGCAATGGCATCAAAGCGGTGTACGGCAACGCCAACGCCGTGCAGACGCAGGCAGTGTACAACTACGAGCGGACCATACTTAACGCCTACGTGGAGGTAGCCAATCAGCTTGCCAACATCAATAACCTGGCCCAGAGCTACGACGAGAAAGCCAAGGCCGTACAGGCCCTCAACCAATCGAGCACGATTTCTAGCAGCCTGTTCCGCTCCGCCAGAGCCGACTATACCGAAGTGTTGTTCACGCAGCGCGACGCCTTGGAGTCGAAGTTCGATTTGATTGAAACCAAAATGCAGCAACTGAACGCTACGATTAATGTATATCGGGCATTAGGTGGTGGTTGGAAGCAATAAGTAACGCCTGTTCTTGCCCCGTCTCCGATACAGGCAAGAAAAAGCACAACAGCAAAAAGCCCCTTCTAGTGAGGGGCTTTTTTTGTAGCCAGGAAGCGAAATAGGCTTCACTAAGTTTTGCAGCGTTTCAACCTGAGTTTAGTGTCAGCCGCTTAATTGACGCGTAGGTTTTTGATAGGGTTGGCCGCAGCGGCCCGCACTGCTTGCACGCTCACCGTGACCAGCGCAATCAGGAGTGCTGCTGCGCCGACCAAGACAAACACCCACCAACTCACGTTAATGCGGTAAGCAAAATCTTGCAGCCAGCGGTGCATGGCCCACCAGGCCAGCGGCCACGCCACTACGTTGGCCACGACAACCAGCTTAAGGAAATCCTTGGAGAGCAGCGAAACAATATTAGTAACTGAAGCGCCAAGTACCTTGCGGATGCCAATTTCTTTGGTGCGTTGCTCAGCTGTAAACGTTGCCAGTCCAAATAAACCCAGGCAAGCAACCAACACGGTGAGCCCGGCGAAGAGGTAAAGAATGCGCCCTAGCTTTCTTTCGGCCTCGTAAGTTTGCATGAAGCGCTCATCCAAAAACGAGTATGAGAATGGCTCTTCCGGTGAAAACTTCATCCACTGCTCTTTCAATGTCGTCACCAGGCCAGCCAGATCCGCGCCTTTCACTTTCACAATCACGGCGCCCGAGCTGTTAGCCAGCGTCATGATTAGGGGGGTGATGGGTTCGTGCAAAGATTTGAAATGAAAGTCTTTGATGACGCCAATAACTCGGTAGGTGACTTTGTGCCCCTGGTTATCAGCGTTGGATATGGTATGGCTCAAGTCGTTTTTGTCCCAGCCGAACGTCTTGGCAGCCGTTTCATTCAAGATAACAGCCGTCGAATCGGTGGAATGGCGTGTTGAAAAGTTGCGGCCCGTTGTCAGTTGAATGCCAAGCGTGGGGAGGTACTGCGGGTCGACTTCGTAGCGAAGTACCTTCAGCAGCTGCGTAGGATTGTCGTCGGTGGAAACCAGGAAGTTGTTGGAATACGTCTGGCCGGCGGGCAAGTAACCCGAGGTGCTTACACTTACCACCCGCGGGTCTTGCAGGAGCTGCTGCCGAAACGTTTCGGCGTGCTTGCCCAGCAGATTGGTTTCCGGCAGCACCAGCACGTGGTCTTTGTCGTAGCCAAGCTTCTTGCTTTGAATGTATTCAAGCTGCTGATACACGACCAGCGTGCTAACCATCAGTATGATGGAAATGCAGAACTGAAACACAACCAAACCGCTCCGTAAGCCTAAGCTGCCTTTACCGGAAGTGATCTTGCCCTTGAGCACTGCCACCGGATTGAAGGAAGAAAGGAAAAAGGCCGGGTAACTGCCCGCAAAAACCCCAATGAGCACTCCGAACAGCACCAAACCTGGCAACAGCCACCAAGTAGCCATGAGGTCGAACGTGAGCTGTTTTTGGGCCAAGTCGTTGAAAACGGGTAGCGCTACGGCCACAAATACTACGGCTAGCATCAAAGAAACCAGCGTCAGCAGAACGGATTCGAGCAGAAACTGCCCAACCAACTGGCTTTGCAGTGACCCCAACACTTTCCGGACGCCTACCTCCCGGGCCCGCTTAGAGGCGCCAGCCGTAGAAAGATTCATGAAATTGATGCAGGCAATGAGCAGCACAAACCCGGCAATCGAGCTGAAGATGTATACGTAGCGCACATCACCGCCGGCTTCCAGATTGCCAGTGAAATCGGACCGCAAGTGAATGTCGGTGAGCGGTTGCAGGAACAGCCCTAAGTCGTTGCCTTTTTGCCGGAACTGCTGGAAACTCATGCCCACCGCTTTCTGCAACTGCGGACCCAGATATTTGTCGACCACCTGCGGCAGTTTCGCCTCCAGCTTTTTATAGTCGTAACCCTCTGGCAGCACCAAGTAGGTGAAGTAATTGGAGGTCATCCATGACGAGGCTTTGGCTTCCGGGTTGCTAGCAAGAGCCGCGAAAATATCGAAATGGAAATGTGAGTTGGCCGGCACCTTATCGAAAATGCCCGTCACTTTGCAGGAGTGGTTCCATTCTTTGAAGGTCAACACCTTGCCAATGGGATTCACGTTGCCAAAGTACTTGCGGGCAGTGGCTTGCGAAAGAACCACCGTGTAGGGCTGAACTAACGCTGTTTTGGCGTCGCCCTGCAACAAAGGAATGGTGAAAACCTGAAAGAAGTTGGAGTCCACCAGGGCCACGCTGCTTTCCTTGAACGACTTGTCTCCGTAGCTGATCCGGGGGCTACCGCCTTCCCGCAGGCGAGTAGCAGCCTGCACTTCCGGATATTCTGTTTGCAATGTTCGGGCTACCGGCGGCATCACATTCGCCTCTTTCATCTTCTGTCCCTGCACCGAACCTCGAAACACCACGCGCACAATGCGGTCAGCCTTATCGTTATAGCGGTCGTAGCTTAACTCGTTTTGCACGAACAGCATAATCATCAGGCAAGTAGCGAGGCCAATAGCCAGCCCGAAAATATTGATAGCTGAAAAAGCCTTGTTGCGCCACAACTTACGCAACGCGATTTTGAGATAGTTCTGAAGCATGACAACAGCTATGGATGAACAGAAAACTAATGACGGAACAGTAGGAGTGAACCAAGCCGGCTGCCGGTGCTGACCGGCCTAGCTTTACTCGGCTCTTAAGTTCTGAATGGGGTTGGTGGTAGCCGCCTTAATAGCCTGGTAACTAATTGTGAGGAAAGCCACCGCTACGGCGGCCAGCCCAGCTGCCAGGAACACCCACAGCGGAAAATTGATGCGGTACGCAAAGTCTTCCAGCCACTTACGCATGACCATCCACGCCACCGGAAAAGCAATAACGGAGGCTACCAGTACCAGCTTCAGAAATTCTTTCGACAGCAGCGCCACAATGGTAGACGTGTTGGCCCCTAGTACTTTGCGGATACCTATTTCCTTTTTCCGACGTTCGGCCGCGTAAGTAGCTAACCCAAACAACCCAAGGCAGCCCACAAATACGGCTACCGTAGTGAACACCCAAAGCAGTGACTTTAGCTTGTCTTCGGCCTGGTACATCTGCGTGAAATTATCGTCCAAGAACTTGTAATCGATAGGATAATCAGGGGAGAATTTGCTCCATACTTCCTTCACGCCACTGATGGTGCTACCTATGTTTTCACCCTTCAACTTGACGGCTACTTTCCAGTAATCGGCTGGGTTGATGTGCAGCACGGCGGGTTCCACCCGGTCGTACAGGCTCTTGTAGTGGAAGTCTTTTACCACCCCAATGACTTGTCCTTTCTTAAGAGAATCGGGTTTTATATCCCACCAAAGTGCTTTGCCCATAGCCTGTTCAGGTGTGCCAAAGCCTAACTCCTTCACCGCCGTTTCATTGATAATGAAAGCATGATCTTTATCGGTGGTCAACTCTTTGGCGAAATCCCGGCCGGCGATCAGCTGTAGCCCCAAGGTTTTGATATAGTCATAATCCACCATCAGTTGGGTAACCGGATAATGCTTCTGCTCCCCTTTTATCGGAACTATAATCGCGTCGCCGGCCACGGCATCGCCCGGAAAGCCATAGCCAATGGAAACCGCTGCTACGCCCGGCGTTTCAAGCAGTTCGCTCTTAAATGCCTCGTAGCTCTTGGTCATGTTCTCGCCGCGCATCGGGAAAAACATGATTTGTTCTCGGTTGAATCCCAGGTCTTTGTTGTGCAGGTAGTCAACCTGCAGAAAGACCACAATGGCGCTTACTATCAGGAAGATCGAGAGCGAGAACTGCACCACAATCAACCCGTGGCGCAGCCACTGTACCCGCCCGAACATGCCCTCACTCGCTACGGAGCGCTTCAATACCTTGATGGGTTGGAAGCCAGACAGCACCAGAGCCGGGTAGAATCCCGCTACCAGCCCGACCACTACCGTCAGAATTAGCAGTAGCAACGGGATAATTGGCTTGGCAAGGAGGTTAAACGACATGTCCTTGCCCGTGAACTCGTTGAGTGTAGGCAGCACCAGGGAAGTGAGAACTGCGGCCACTAACACGCTAACAAAAGTCAGCAGCACCGTTTCTATCAGGAATTGCAGCATGAGTTGCTGCTGACTGGCCCCAATCGTTTTGCGGATGCCTACTTCCTTGGCGCGCTGCATCGACTTCGCCGTGGCTAGGTTCACGAAGTTGAAGCAGGCAATGAGCAGTACGAAGGCGGCAATAAGGCTAAGCGCTTTCACGTAGGTGATGTTGCCGCGCACGGCTAGGTCGTATTTGAAGCTAGCCGAGTGTAAGTGGATGTCGGTGAGGCGTTGCAGAAACGGAACGAAGGTGATGGGGTCCTTTTTGTCGAGGTTCCGGACTTTCCGCACGATGTAATCCTGCAGCTTCGCTTGGGTTTGCTGGGCATCGGTTCCGGGCTTTAGCTTCACGTAGGTGTAAAACTGTTGCCACCCCCAGCTTTTCATCCGCTCGGCTGGTATTTCGGCTGCTACCATCGGCAGCACGTAATTCACTTTCAAATGGAATTTCGAGAGGCTGTTGCGCAGCACTCCCTTCACCACGAAAGTCGTTTTGCTGATTTTCAGTTCTTTGCCTACGGCGTCTTCGTCGTTGAAAAGCGTTTTAGCGACGTCCTCGGCCAGCACGATAGACCGAGTTCCGGCCAAGGCTTGGTTGGCGGAGCCGTATTTGAAAGGCAGCGGAAAAACTTCGAAAAACGTGGAATCCGCAATCAGTCCGTTTTCCAGGTAGATTTTCTTGTCCCCCACTTCAAACAAACTAACCGACGAATTCATTAGGATACGCGTGGTTTGCTGTACCTCCGGGAACTCCTGCTTCATGGTAGAAGCAAACATGGGCGGAACCACCGCGAAGGTTTCCAGCGCTTCGTTTTTAGTGTATTCGGTGTACACCCGATACACCTGGTTGCCCTCCGGAATAGCCTTGTCGTACTGCAACTCATCGAACACAAACAGCCCGATCAGCAAACACGCCGTGAGTCCAAGGGCCAAACCGGCAATGTTGAGAAACGAAAAACCCTTATGCCGAACAAGGTTCCGGTAGGCGATTTTCAGATAGTTCTTGAACATAGGAGAGAAGCGTAAAAGGAAAGTAACCTTTTCGTGCAGTATGAAAACCTGGTTCTGGGCTATGTGGAGCCTGGTTTTACTCGTCTCGCAGACAGAGCGCCGGAGCGACACGGGCCGCTCGAACGGCTTGCGTACCAACCGTGAGCCACGCCACCAGCAGCGCCAGTAGACCAGCCGCCAAGAAGTACCAGAAGTGCAGCGCTATGCGATATTCGAAGCTGTTGAGCCACTGGCTTACCACGAGGTAGCTGATGGGCAAAGCCAGGATAATAGCCACGACGACTAGTTTGGTAAGGTCGCTCGACAGCAAGTAAACAATACTGAATTCGCTAGCGCCCAACACTTTGCGCACGCCTATTTCCTTGCGCCTTCTTTCGGCTGTGAAAGCTGTCAAACCCAACAAACCCAAGCAGGAAATAACAATTGCCAAACCCGCAAAGTATCGGGACAGCACCGCTATGCGCCGCTCCGAGGCATATTGCGCTTGGTAGTCGGCATCCAAAAAATGATAATCCAGCGTGAGGCCAGGGTTGAACTGCCGGTAAAATTGCTGGAGCAGTTTGATGGTCTCTTGCTCGCGGCCTGGGGCAAGCTTAACGAGCACAGTGCCAGCGGCCTGCGGCTCCAGCCGGAAGATAAACGGCTCTACTTTTTCGTGGAGCGACTCGTAGTGAAAATTCTTGGCTACGCCCACAATTTGCGCCTTACCCAAGACTTTACCTACCGGATTTTGCATGCCCAACGTTGCTACCAGCGCTTCGTTGACGATAATCTTTAGGCTATCGGAGCGAAACTGCCGGGAGAAGCTGCGACCCGCCTTTATCTGAATCCCAAGCGTTTCCAGCATGTCGTAGTTCACGCCTAAGTTGTTGACGGGTATTTTGCGGCCTCCCCACTCTAGCTGTGGCCCCATTCCTTGGGGGCCGACCACCACGAAAGATCCCCACATACCCGACGCATTCAGTACCCCCGGCAGCCGCTTTAGCTCGGCAAGGAACGCCACGGGTTGTTGCGCAGACTTACCCGCCGTTTCGAAATAGATGATGTTGTTCTTATCATATCCCAAGTCCTTGCTCTGCACGAAAGCAACTTGCCGATGCACCACCAGCACGCAAACGATGAAGAGCACCGACAACGCGAACTGAAACACCACCAAGCCCTTACGCGTCCAAAGGTCGGCCATCGAATTGCGGAGCGTGCCCCTGAATACCGTGGCAGGCTTGAACCCCGACAAGTAGAAAGCCGGGTAGCTACCCGCTAGCAACCCCGCCAGCAAGGCAATACCTAGAAAAGCTCCAACGCTCTTAAGACTCAGCTCTAGGGCTAGCTGCTTACCGGTAATTTCATTGAACTGCGGCAATACCAACTGCACCAGCATAACGGCCACGAGCAAGGCCAGCAACGACATTAGCACGGATTCGGCCAGGAAATGCATAACCAACGCTGCCCGGCTGGCACCCAACGTTTTCCGGACCCCAATTTCCTTTACCCGGCGCGTGGCCTTGGCCGTAGCCAGGTTCATGAAATTGATGCAGGCAATCAGTAGTACAAACAAGGCTATGGCCGAAAACAACCTAACGTACTGGATTCGTCCGCCCGCGTGCGCTCCGTTTTCAAATTCGCCGTACAGGTACGCATCGGAATATGGCTCTACGAAAAGCGTACGGCTCTTATTCTTGGCACTTTTGCCCTGCAATAGCTTTGCAATTTTGCTGTTAAATTGGGCGGTATTGGTGCCTTCCTTTAGCACGATATAAGTGTGAAAAGGCCCATCATCTTCCCAGGTTATTCGCTGCCCCATCTTCATGATGTCCTTGAAAGCATCGAAGGTCAGCACGAAATCAAACCGCTCAGTGGAATTAGGCGGAATGGGCCCAAACACGCCCGAGACAATACAGGTCTGCTTCAGATCCGCCATCCCCATCTGCCACTCCACCGACTTTCCCATAGCATTTTGGGGCGTGCCGAACAGCGCAATTGCCATTTCTTGGGAAAGCACAATGGCTGATTTGTTTGCTAATACCCGATTAGCATCGCCTTGAACGAGCGGATAAGTGAAGAGGCTGAAGAAGTTTTCAGCCGCGTATTTCCCCACGGCCCGCACATTCTTGTTTGCCCCTACTAGCGTGAACTGAGGGAAGAAACCGGGAGGCGTAACGGTGGCGGCGGATTCAATTTCCGGCATTTCTTCCACCAGCGCCTCGGCCAGAAGCGGATGAGTGCCCCAACGGGTGTTTATGCCTTGATCGGTACGCACGTTTTCCATCACCCGGAAAAGCCGGCTGTCGGTGGCGTGGTACTTATCGAAGCTCAACTCATCGTTCACCCACAGGTACACCGCTAAGGCACACGCCAATCCCGTGGATAGCCCAATCAGGTTGATAAAAAACGTGGTCTTGAACCGCTTGAAGTTGCGGTAAATCAGGAGCAGGGAATGCCAAATCATGCCGCTAAGCCTTAGGTATAAATAGAATCAAGATGCCGCCAATGCAATAGAAGCCCGAAACTCAGGCGGTGAACTGCTTGTGCACGTTCTCCATCACCACCTCGCCGTCGAGCAGGCGGATAACGCGGTGGGCATAGCGGGCATCGTGCTCGGAGTGCGTCACCATGATGATGGTGGTGCCGGCTTCGTTGAGTTCGGTGAGCAATTCCATCACTTCGTTGCCATTGCTCGAATCAAGGTTACCAGTAGGTTCGTCGGCTAGGATCAGGCGCGGCGAGTTAATCACGGCCCGGGCTACGGCTACCCGCTGCTGCTGCCCACCCGAAAGCTGCTGCGGGAAGTGGTTGCGGCGGTGCATGATCTGCATCTTCTCGAGTACTTTATCTACTTTTTGCTTACGCTCAGTAGCACTCATCCCCAGATAAATCAGGGGCAGCTCCACGTTCTCCACCACCGTCAGCTCGTCGATCAGGTTGAAGCTCTGGAACACAAAACCGAGGTTCCTCTTGCGCAAGTCGGCTCGTTTGCGCTCGGTGTAATGCGCTATTTCCGTTCCGGCAAACTTGATGCTGCCCCCATCGGGCTCGTCCAATAAGCCAATGATGTTCAGCAAAGTGGACTTTCCGCACCCCGAGGGACCCATGATGGCCACAAACTCGCCCTCGTTCACCACGAGGGATACCTTGTTCAGGGCTTTGGTTTCGACCTCTTCCGTGCGGTATACCTTTTCCAGGTTTTCAATATTGATCATGGTGCTGCGAATTGAACTGGTTGATTCAAGTTATAGCTAAGAGCTGCCCGTTAGTCTTTCTTGTCGTTAAGCACTAGTTCGCCCATGTCTTCGTAGCCTTCGTAGCTGGACGTCACCACTTTGTCGCCGGGCTTGAGGCCCTCTAGCACTTCGTAGTATTCCGGATTCTGGCGGCCCAGGCGGATATCGGCTTTGTAGGCTTTCGTGCCGCCCTCGTTCACTTTGAAAATCCAGTTGCCGCCGGTTTTCTGGTTGAAGCCGCCTTTGGGCACCAGCACTGCTTGTGTTTGGTCACTAAGAGCAAGGCGTACTTGCAAGGTTTGGCCGCGGCGCATGCCTTCTGGCACTTTGCCCACAAATTCCATGTCCACTTGCAGGCCCTTGGTCACTTGCGTGTAGATCTTCTTTACGCTGAGCGCGTAGGTTTTGCCGTCAAGCACAAACTCACCTTTCTGCCCCGGAAAAATGCGCGAGATATAGTATTCATCGATGTTGGCGCGCACTTTCAAGCCGTTGAGCATATCGAGCTGGCCGATCCGCTGTCCACGCGCCTTCGACTCCCCGATTTCGGCATTCAAGGAAGTGATACGCCCGGCCACCGGCGCCTTAATGGTAAGGTCATCCATCTTCTTGCGCATCAAAGCGAGGTTGCTTTGCATACGCCCCACCGACTCCTGCATTTGGTTGATTTGCTGACGCATAGCCACCGAATCTTGTTGCAGGTTTTGCCGAGTGAGCTGTTGCTTGCGCACCTGGTATTGGTAGTTATTCTGGCTTTGGTTGAATTCTTGCCGCGAAACAACCTTCTGCTCGTAGAGCGTTTTGTTGAGCTCGTAAATGCGTTTAGCTTCTTTGAGTTGGTAGTCAATATCGGCCAGTTGGTTGAGTTGCTGAATGCGGTTTTGCCGCATCAGGTTGCGGGTGTCCTGCAGGTTGTTCATCAGGTCGAACACGGCCGTTTCGCGGTTTACCATTTCCAGCTGCAAATCGGTGTTGGTCAGTTCGATGATGGGTTGACCGGGAGTAAGCGTCGCGCCATCTTCCACCAGAATATTCTTCACCGTACCGCCCTCGGTTGCATCCAGATAAATGGTTTTGATGGGCATCACCGTCCCATCAATAGGAATAAATTCCTGAAAAGCGCCCTTAGTGACCGTGCTGATTGTAAGGCGCTCGGGGTCCACGTTTAGCTTGGTGGGACCAGCCGTAGAGAAAAAGCTTGCTACCAACAGGCCCATCACAAGCACAAGGCCAGCTAACAGTAGCAGCTTGCGGGTGGTCCAGGTTTTCTTTTGAATAGGTACGTCCATGATTCTCGAAATGCGTTGTATGCCCTCACAACTGCTTTCGATATGTACACCGTAAGGATTGTGCCAGCTAAATAATACGCTGTTAATCAGCTGGTTGAATAAGAATCCGGCTTGCCCTGAGGCAAAACTGTTCGGTTTCGATACACTACATTGTCCGGTACTGATACATTTAAAGTAGCTACCTGCCTGAAAACTCGCCTAGCGAGCTGCGAAGGGCGTTTTTGTAAATTAGTACAGTTTGTGGTGGGTATTCGAGTACTTAGTATCTATCCGAGTAAGCACCTGCATGAACCGCTAGCTTTGCTAAGCTTAGCGTGACAACTTTTGACGCTATTGCTTTTCAGGTAAGGCGCTCTTGGCTAGACTACTACCCATTTTTCATCCCTCATTCGCAACAGTTCTAATGGCTTCCAGTAAAGCGCGCGTGCTTGTAGTTGACGACGACCGGGATGTGCTGTTTGCGGTCAAGATGCTGCTCAAAAACGAGGTGCAAGAAGTCGTGACGGAGAAGAATCCGGAAAACTTGCTTTCGGTGCTGAGCCGGCAAACGTTCGATGTTGTCTTCTTGGACATGAACTTCAAAAGCAACCTAGGCACCGGCAACGAAGGCCTATATTGGCTCAGCCGCATCCTGGAACGCGACAAAGACGCCACCGTGATTATGATTACGGCGCACGGCGAAGTCAGCACGGCGGTGCGCTCGTTGAAGGCCGGCGCCACCGACTTCATCGTTAAACCTTGGCACAACGAAAAGTTACTGGAAACCCTAAAGGCCGCGTTGCAGCAGAAAACTCGTAAAAGCGGCCTTGCTAGTAGTCAGCCCAAACGGCCGGGCTCCTTTGCGGATGATGCCATCTTGGGCAACTCCGAGCTCATGCAAGAGCTATTTCATAAAATCGAGAAAGTGGCGCCCACCGAAGCCAACGTGCTCTTGCTCGGCGAAAACGGCACCGGCAAAGAACTGGTAGCAAAAGCCTTGCATCAACGGTCATTTCGAGCCAGCAAACCCTTTATCACAGCTGACTTAGCCGCTATGAGCGAAGGCATCTTTGAAAGCGAACTTTTCGGCCACAAAAAAGGCTCGTTTACAGATGCCAAGGACGACCGAATCGGACGCTTCGAAGCGGCTTCTACCGGCACATTGTTTCTAGATGAAATCGGTAATATCTCGCTGCCGCAGCAGGCCAAACTCCTGACGGTTCTGCAAAACCGGCAGGTGATTCCGCTGGGCAGCAACGTGCCAGTGCCCGTTGATATCCGACTTATCTCGGCCACTAACGCGCCGCTTTACGAGTTGGCAGCTAAAAGTCAGTTTCGTAAAGATTTAATCTACCGAATCAACACCGTCGAAATTACCTTGCCCCCGCTACGCGAGCGGGGCGACGACGTGTTGCTACTAGCCAAGCATTTTGCGGCCCTGTACGCGGCTCGCAACCACAAAGCCGTTCCAGAATTTGAGTCAACTACCTTCAAAAAGCTAAAGCAGCACAGTTGGCCTGGCAATATCCGGGAGCTACAACACGCGGTGGAGCGGGCCGTCATCCTGGCCGAGGGCAACGTGCTACGCCCCCAAGATTTCAGCTTCTCGGCTATGGAGTTGCCATTGCCTGCGTTCGGCCACGCACTGACAGAGTACACCGACGGTCCTTTGCAACTGCAAGAAGTGGAAAAGAACACAATTCTGCGCGTCATCGAGCGCCACAACGGCAACATCACTAAAGCTGCCAAAGAACTCGGTATCACGCGCACTGCCCTTTACCGTCGCCTCGAAAAACATGACCTTTAAACGGCTCGAAATCGGCATTTTTCTTCGGCTCCTGGGGCTGTTTGCGTTGCTGTATGGGGCAGTGTATTACATGAACCGGGCTTCGTACGTCCTAGCACTATTCGCTGGCTTCCTGATTATTGCGCTGGTACTGGAGCTGGCCCGCTACGTGACCCGCAGTAACAAAGAGTTGGCGAGTTTTATTCTGGCGGTAAAATACCGGGACTTTTCCCAGCACTTCAACGAAGAGCACACCAATCCTTCCCTCAAGCAACTCCACCAAGCCTTCAACCAAATCAACAGCACGTTTCGGCAGCTCAGCGCAGAAAAAGAGGCGCAGTTCACCTACCTGCAAACGGTGCTGGAGCTAATAGATACCGGCATTATTTCCTACGATGCAGAAGGGCATGTAGAGTGGGTAAATGAGTCGTTTAAACAAACACTTGAACTGCCTTACCTGCGCAATATTCACGCGCTGCAAAAACGCCATGCGGTGCTCTACCACGCTATTATGCAGCTTGCGCCCGGCAGCCCGGTGATAGTGAAACTCACGGTGGAGCAAAAAACCATGCAGCTGCTGCTCTCGGCCACATCGTTTAAACTGCAAGGCCGCAACTTCACACTTATTGCTTTCAAGAATGTGAGCCATGCGTTAGACGAAACCGAAACCGAGGCCTGGCAAAAGTTGCTACGGGTTATGACCCACGAAATCATGAATTCAGTGGCTCCCATTGCGTCGTTGGCCGATACCCTACGTCGTCATGTGCGTCTGGAAAAACAGAAAGCCACCGAGCCGCTCGGCTACGACCCCGATTTGCTCGATGATGTGGAAGAAGGTATCAGCATCATTCAGCACCGCAGCGAAGGCCTACTGAATTTTGCCCAGGTATACCGCAATTTCAGCAAAATCACTACGCCGCTGCTGACCACTATTTACGTGCAGGAGCTGTTTAATAGCATTCAGGCCTTACTGACGCGTCAACTCACGGAGCAGCGTACTGAACTGCTAATTTCCGTGCACCCCCCTGATTTGCTGCTACAAGCCGATAGCCGCTTGATGGAACAAGTGCTGATCAACTTGATTCTCAATGCTACGCACGCAGTAGAAGGACGCCCTTATCCGCAGATTCAGTTGCTGGCGAGGATGGGGGAGAAAGAACAGGTTGTTCTCGAAGTTGTAGATAACGGCACTGGCATCCCCGCTGACTTGTTGGACAGCATTTTCATTCCATTTTTCACCACGCATCCAAACGGGTCAGGCATAGGCTTGAGCTTAGCCAAGCAAATTATGCACCTACACAAAGGCAGCATTCAGGTGCAATCGGTAGAAAGTGTTGGCAGCGTTTTTCGGTTGGAGTTTCCAGCAACAGTAGAAGCTAAGTTGCCAAAAGCGTAGCTGCCGAGTTGCCAAGCTAGCCTGCATAGCATATCTATCGGCTTGAAGAGTACTTTCCTATCAACTCAGTGATAACCGAGCACTTAACAGGTAATTAAATAGGCGCGGGCCTCGTCTAAGCTTTGGAAAGCATTGGAGTCGTTCTGCTTACGAGCATAAATCTGGATTTCGCGGATGGAAAGCCGAGTAACCGCATCTTTCGCCATTATAAATGCTGTGCATATCCGCTGGGGCCGCGCAATTACGCCTCCATACCATTCCTTGGCTAGCATAGCTTTTTCCGGCTCGGTTAGGGGCTGAATCGAGTACATGTCCACTAGAATACGGTGCCACCCGCGCCGCAGCAATAGTTGACCTAGATGCATCAGCAAAGCCCGTAAGTCATTGAGTTGTCGGGGCACGTTGTAGTACAGAACGAAAGCATACCCTTCCGGATGCTCGGTAATCCGACCAATAGCGTTTTCAAAATAGGCAGCATGTTTGGTGCTGGTCGGCATACAGAACTAGGGTAAGCAGGTATAGTTGGAAATGGCTATAAGATATGTGTAAAACCCTAATGCTACACGTCTTGAAGGTTGATATTTAAGGTTTTAATAGTGTACAGATGCTAGCTGTATTTGCTTAGCAATAATGCAATGAGAGCTTTTTGTGATCGATGAGCAGCGAAATCATCCGTGATGATAAGTCGAATAAGTAGATGCATATCAAATGTAGACTTAAGCCAACATCCATTATCATCTTGTTTGTTGATGCACACAGTACAAATCCTGCTTACTATCAATAAATAGTGCCTACTACCTAGCTTTCTAAACGACCTGATTGTTTGAATTCTACAGTAGATGGTTTGCTTGGCGCAATGGATAGCAAGGCGTGCTGCTGACCTTTGTGCAGGAAGTATCATTCTTTAAGCAAATCAGTTATGAAAGTTTTTGTGACGGGGGCATCAGGTTTTGTTGGCTCAGCCGTGGTGCAGGAATTGTTGCAAGCCGGCTATCAAGTGCTAGGCCTAGCTCGCTCCGACAAGTCAGCACAAGCATTGACAGCGGCCGGAGCTGAAGTGCTACGAGGCGACCTAAATGACCTCGACAGTTTGAAACACGGAGCTAGCACTACTGATGGTGTTATCCACCTGGCCTTTATCCACGACTTCTCGCAGTATCAAGCTGCGGCTGTCACTGATCAACGTGCCATTGAGGCAATGGGCAGCATATTGGTTGGTTCCAATCGGCCGCTGGTTGTGACTTCGGGTCTGGCCGGATTCCCTGAAGGCCGCATAGCCACCGAGCAAGATGTGCCTACTAGCGGAGCCCGCACATCGGAGCAAGCGGCGCTAGCCTTAGTTCCGCAGGGCGTGCGCGCGTCGGTGGTACGGCTGGCCGCGTCGGTGCACGACCAGGGTGACCACGGCTTCGTTCCTTATCTCATTGAAGTGGCTCGGCAAAAAGGTGAGGCGGCCTATATCGGAGAAGGATTGAACCGCTGGCCAGCCGTACACCGGCTCGATGCCGCCCATTTGTTTCGGTTGGCGCTAGAAAAAGCCCCAGCTGGAGCATGCTACCACGGGGTAGCCGATGAAGGAATTTCGCTACGTGACCTAGCTGATATAATCGGCCGGCACCTGAATGTACCAGTAGCGTCGAAATCGGTGGAGGAAGCGACAGAACATTTCAACTGGATTGCACGCTTCGCGAGCATGGATCTAGCGGCTTCCAGCGCACTTACCCAACAGTGGTTGGATTGGCACCCAACTCGTGTAGGGCTACTGGAAGATTTAGAGCAGGGACACTATTTCGCTAGCTAGACAAAGAGCCCCAACCAAACAAAAGCCTCTAGAGCAAGCTGCTCCAGAGGCTTTTGTTTGGTTGGGGCTTTCGACTGCACGAGGTGCTGAGCCTTATTAATTGCTAATATTAATTCTGCGTAAGTAAATCTATCGGTATGAAGTCGGCGACGAGGTGTGAGCCCTGGTAGTAGTGGATATAGTAGCAAATGCTTGTATCTGATTGAGGCTAAAAGTTGCCTCGACTATTATTTAAGCACTGGGATGATCGATACTATCGTGTTGCGAATGGGAGTTACGTCTATAACCGGGCTGGCGCCTAAGTCGTCAGACCAACTCGCAGTGGGTTCTACTAGGCCAAATAGCGCACGTGTGTAGCGCGGATATAGCAGTTGACCTAGCAGCAGTTGAGCCAATTGCTGACTCACACCGGTTTCTATCGTCAGCCGAGACTCCAGAAACAGAGCTATGCGCGCTTGTGCAGTTTCAAACAATGCCTCGTGTAGGCGTACAGAGCCCTGCGGAAACCGCTCGGCTTCAGTGATACCCAAGCGACACAAACGCAGGGGTTTGCTTGACAAGATTGTTTCTAGAAAGTGAGCGCAGAACAGGACCAAAGCCTGTTCAGTATCGGTGGCGTAGTCAGCTGGCTCCTTCAAATGGTCTAGCTGCAGTTCCAACACCAAATCGAATACTGCCAAGAACAAGTTTTCCTTGCTTATAAAGTGGGCGTACAGAGTGCGTTTGGTGGTGTTTGCGTGTTCAGCAATCCGGTCCATGGATGCCCGCTCGAAGCCAACTTCTAGGAATACAGCCTTGGCAGCATGTATCATCTGATTCCGAAGCTCGACACCGCGTTTGGCCATCCTAGTAGTTATTGAATAATATGCCGCTTGCCGCTGGGCTTCGCGCTATTGGGTAAGGTACTATGCTAATACTGTCTGATGCAGCAAGTAGGACTGTTTGCCAACGAAACCCAGCCAAGCAAAAATAGCCTCTCTTGTTGGGACTACCGATCTATGGAACAGCGGCCAGCAAAACTGCTAGTACAATAGCAGTAAACATTTATGGTGCTACAGTTGTAAGTATACTATACTGTATAGTATACTTACAACTCCAAACCGCATCATCACTCCCCATGAAAATTGTTGTAACAGGCTCATTAGGAAACATTAGTAAACCGCTAACACAAGTGCTCGTTGAGAAAGGGCATGCGGTTACAGTAATCAGCAGCAAACCAGGCAAGCAACCAGAGATTGAGGCTTTAGGCGCTGCCACTGCTATCGGTTCACTGGAAGACGTGGCTTTTCTGACGTCTGCTTTCACCGGAGCCGATGCTGTGTACGTAATGATACCGCCCAATTTCACTGAGCCCAATCAGGTAGCCTACTACAGCCGACTAGCCCACAACTACGCACATGCCATTCAGCAAACAGGCGTTAAGCGGGTGGTTGGCCTTAGCAGTTGGGGTGCCCACTTAGACAAAGGCACCGGTCCTATTCTTGGCTCGCACCATGTAGAGACTATTCTCAACAAGCTAGCGGATGTGGCCCTTACCCACCTACGACCAACTTCCTTCTATACCAACCTATATGGCTTCGTGGGCATGATCAAAGCGCAAGGCTTCATTGGCGCCAACTATGGGGGCGACGATAAAGTGGCTATGGTCCACCCGCGCGATATTGCTTCCGCGGCCGCCGAAGAGCTAACGACTCTTAGTACTGTGGGCCAGCACGTGCGCTACGTTTCCAGTGATGAATGCACATGCAGTGAAGCAGCGCGCGTTTTAGGGGCGGCTATTGGTAAGCCTGATTTGCAGTGGTTAACCTTTACCGACCAGCAAATGCAAGGAGCATTAGAGCAAAACGGAGTGCCGGCCCCAGCGGCCGCTGGCGTAGTGGAATTGTACGCTAGCATCCATAGTGGCAAGTTAGGCGAGGACTACGAAATACATAAGCCAGTCATGGGCAAAGTGAAGCTAGCCGATTTTGCCAAGGAGTTTGCTGCAGCTTTTTAACCACTAGTAACGCCTAAACACAAAGAGCCGGCCCATCCGAGGCCGGCTCTTTGTGTTTGCTAGTTGACTATGGATGTTGCAAGCGAGGATAAAATAGGCCGCTCTACTTGTCGAGATAGTAGTGCACGTTCTCCTTGGTGATGATGTCGAGGGGAAGGTTTTGGATCGAACCCACTGGCTTCTTGAAGACAAGCTGGTCGGCCAGTGCGTACAGGCCCCGGTAGCCCTGCTGCTGCGGATTCTGATTGATCAAAAAGTCAATCACGTTCTCGTGCAGAAACGCTATATTTTGCTCGAGTAGGTCATAACCCACTAGGCGTAGGTGCTCGCGGTGGTATGCCTGCAGGTAAGGAGCAAGAGCATAAGCCTTAGACGTGCTCACGAAGATACCCTGCAACTGGTCCGCTGGCTCGTCGAGTAGCGCCGTGAGTTGGCGGGCAAAGGCGGCTTCACTCGGGTCAGGCAGTTCGAGGCGGCGCAGCGTGTAGCTACCGCCCGCAGTTGTCTCCGGCGTCAGCCGGGCAAAGTAGTCGCGGAAGCCGCGCTCTTTTTCTGTGATGTGCACAGCATTAGCCGTATCCTCGCCGATGTGGGCGATCAGGAAAGTGGCTGGCGCCGATTGGCCCAGCTGTAGCAGCTTGCCAGCCAGTACCCCACTCTGGTATGAGTCCTGGCCCACATAGCTTAAGGCCTGCGCCTCGGCGATGTGCGTGTTAAACAACACGTAGGGAATCTGCGCCTGTTGCCAGAGGGTAAAAAAGTGTAGCGCCTCGCGATAGAACAAAGGGGCCAGCAGAATACCGTCGGGCTGTGCGTCGGTAGCGGCTTGTGCCTGCTGGCGGAAGGAATCTACCTGGCTCAGGACGTAGGGGAAGCTGAGTACGCTGATACCGTAGGATTGCAGCTCACGGGCGGCCTGAGCAATACCGCGCCAAGGAGCATCCCAATAAGGGTCGAGTGTGTGGTCGGGGTGGAGCACGGCAAGGCGGTAGGAGCGGTTGGCTCCGAGCGTGCGGGCCAGCAAGTTGGGCTCATAGGCAAGTTCCTGCATCATGTGCAGTACCTTCTGGCGCACATCCTCGGCCACGCGGCCGCGGTTATGCAGCACCCGGTCGACTGTGCCCACCGACACGTTAGCCTTGGCTGCGATGTCCTTCAGCCGCACTCCGTTCTTGCTCATAATTGCTTTCTGCCAGTAATGAAAAGTCTGCCTTATCCTTTGATAGAGTACCAGCGTAACCCAAAAAAGTGGCGCCGTATAGGGGCCCTCAGGGTGCGTAGAGGTTCAGACCTCCCAAATTTACTTACTATGCATGCTGTCGCCTAGGTTTATTTCTAAACTTAAGAAAAAGTCTTCTTGTAATCCTATCCCATTACTTAGAATGCGTGTGCGCCCACTCCCTCGAATTTAATTTGCGTGTGCGCACACATTTTTCCATTTATTTATTTGCTTTATAATAATGAGGTGATTACGTTTGAATCAACCCAATCTCTACGGCTTACCAAAGTCCAGTTACGCGACGACGTTTGAACTGTCGTCTTTACCCGTGTGACTTGTTTTCTCAGGTCAGCATGCTCTCCGTTGCCAGCGCTACCGCGGCCATCTATTTTTTCCCGCACGGGACCTTCCTGCTTCGTTCTTAAAACCCTGATTTTTAAACTCGAAAACCAGCTATGGAAGTTTTACATTATCCGGAGACCACCTTTGAGAAGCTGCCGGTAACTATTTTCGAAGACCCTGCGGAAGGCGCAGTCAGTGTGGCTTACGAAATTGCCGAGTTAATCCGCAGCAAACAGGAAAAAGGCGAACAAGCCGTACTGGGGCTAGCCACCGGTTCCTCACCTATTGGTGTATACAAAGAACTTATTCGCTTGCACCGGGAGGAAGGGTTGAGTTTTGCCAACGTAGTCACTTTCAACCTAGACGAGTACTATCCCATGCAGCCCGATGAGTTGCAGAGCTACGTGCATTTCATGCACGAACAGCTTTTCAACCACATCGACATCCTGCCCGAAAACATTCACATTCCGGACGGCACCTTGCCAGTGGAAAAGGTAAAAGAGTACTGCTTGGCTTACGAGCAACAGATCAAAGCTTGCGGCGGGTTGGATCTGCAATTGCTCGGTATTGGGCGAACCGGCCACATTGGTTTCAACGAACCAGGCTCCTCAATCAATTCGGCTACCCGGCTGGTAAAGCTCGACCCACTGACTATCACCGATGCCGCCAAAGACTTCATCAAGGAAGAGTATGTGCCGCTACGGGCGCTAACCATGGGGGTGGGCACCATCATGAAGGCCCGGCAAATTATCTTGCTAGCTTGGGGCGAGGGCAAAGCCAAAATCCTGCAGGAAACCGTGGAAGGCAAGATCTCCGATGAGGTGCCCGCTTCTTTTCTGCAACAGCACCCCCACGTGCAAGTAGTGGTAGATAAATGGGCAGCCCTAGAGCTTACTCGCATCAAAACTCCTTGGTTGGTGGGCATGTGCTTGTGGGACGACAATCTAATCCGGCGAGCCGTGATTTGGCTGAGCTTGAAGATGCATAAACCCATTCTCAAACTCACCGACGAGGATTACAAGGACGGCAGCTTAAGCGACTTGCTAGCCGAAGCGGGTAATGCTTATGCCTTGAACATCAAGGTATTTAATACCATTCAGCACACGATTACGGGTTGGCCGGGTGGCAAACCCAATTCCAACGATACGCAGCGTCCTGAGCGGGCAGCGCCGGCACTGAAACGGTCGTTGATTTTCAGCCCCCACCCCGACGACGACGTTATTTCAATGGGTGGTACGCTGCTGCGCTTGGTTGATCAGGGCCACGACGTCCATGTAGCTTATCAGACCTCGGGTAACTTAGCTGTCTTCGACGACGATGCGCGCCGCTACGCCGACTTTGCGTTAGGCTTTGCGGAAAAGCTGAACGTGGGAGTGGAAACTATGCAGCAGCAACACGCTGAGGTAGTGGAGTTTCTCAAGCACAAAAAGCTTGGTGAAGAAGACAGCGCGTTGGTGCAAGAAATTAAGGCGCTGATCCGGCGAGGCGAAGCTGCAGCAGCATGCCGCTTTTGCGGCGTAAAAGAACAGAACGTACACTTCATGAACATGCCCTTCTACGAAACAGGGCAGGTAAAGAAAAAACCCTTAGGCGAAGCCGACATTCAAGCCGTTGTTGATATCCTGCAAGAAATTCAGCCGCACCAAATTTTTGCGGCCGGCGACTTGCGTGACCCCCACGGTACCCACCGCGTGTGCCTGGATGCCATTTTTGCGGCCCTCGGCCGCCTTAAGGGCAAGGAAGCATGGCTTGATGACTGCTACCTGTGGCTGTACCGGGGCGCCTGGCAGGAATGGGACGTCGAGGAAATTGAGATGGCCGTGCCCATTAGCCCCGAAGAGTTGATGCGCAAGCGTAAAGCCATCTTCAAGCACCAGTCGCAGAAAGATAGCGCCGTATTCCCCGGCAACGACAAACGCGAGTTCTGGCAGCGCTCCGAAGACCGCAACCACGCCACCGCCAAGCTCTACGATCAGCTGGGGCTCACGGAATACGAAGCCATCGAGGCATTCGTGCGGCACCGATTCTAGCACATTCCACTGAAAGAAAGCAACTGAACTAGCGCGGCATAGCATGCTATGCTGCGCTAGACAGGTGAGGTATATCCGTTTTGCGCTTGATGTCGTGCCGCCAACAGGCAAACACAATGCTACCCATAACCGTCTGACTACGAATGAGCAACGCTAGAGAGTCCGTTATCCCCCGCTGGCTATTATTGGCGCGCTTTTTTTCATTTTTGGGTTTATCACCTGGCTGAACGGCACGCTGATACCCTTTCTGAAAATTGCCTGCGAACTAACCTATTCGCAGGCCCTGCTGGTTACGTTTGCCTTTTACATTGCCTACGTCTTTCTGGCGATTCCTTCCTCGCTGATCCTGCAAAAAACAGGGTTCAAGAATGGCATGGCCCTCGGCTTGGTAGTAATGGCAGGGGGCGCGCTCGTATTTGTGCCGGCGGCGCAGATTCGGTCGTTTCCTCTCTTTCTCTCGGGCTTGTTTGTGCAAGGAGCAGGACTAGCGTTGTTGCAAACGGCATCCAACCCGTACGCGAGCATTTTGGGGCCTATAGAAAGTGCGGCCCAACGCATTAGTATCCTAGGTATCTGTAATAAAGTAGCCGGAGCCCTTAGTCCAGTGCTAATAGGTGCAGTTGTATTGAAGGGAGCTACCGAGTTAGAAGGCCAACTGGCCAAAGCAATTTCGCCAGCTGCCAAAGCCGAACTGCTGCAAGAGTTAGCCGACCGGGTAGTTTTTCCTTACGTGGTGATGGCCGGGGCACTACTGGTACTCGCGCTGTTGATTAGGCTGTCGGGCTTGCCGGAGATTGCCACGCAGCCGGACGCAGCAGAAGTTAGTGCGCTAGAGCCGGCGGGTAGCATCTGGCACTTTCCACATCTACTGCTGGGGTGGGCGCTATTTTTTGCTGTGTTGGTGTCGAGGTGATTGCCGGTGACACCATCAGTCAGTATGGCCGCTCGCAGGGCATTAGCCTCGATATAGCTCGCAACTTCACTTCTCTCACGCTGATAGCCATGCTGGTTGGGTACTGCGTGGGCATTTGGGCCATTCCACGGTACGTGACTCAGCAGATGGCCCTTCGGATTTGCGCTCTGGTGGGCGTGGTGTTCACAGGGGGCGTGGTGTTCACTCACGGCTACACGTCGGTGCTGTTCGTGGCTTTGCTCGGGCTGGCTAATTCGCTGATGTGGCCCGCTATTTTCCCGCTGGGCATTAAAGGTCTAGGTAGCTTCACAGAACGAGGTTCGGCCCTGTTGATTATGGGTATTGGGGGTGGAGCAGTGCTGCCGTACATCTATGGCAAACTCAGCGAAAGTATTGGGTTGCAGCAGGCGTATTTGCTGCTAGTGCCGTGCTATCTGTATGTGCTGTTTTTCGCCTTGAAAGGACATGCCTACCAAACGCAGAAACCCGTGAAGCACGCCGTACCCACCGCTTAAGCCAGTACCTTATGAAAAGAATACTGTGGTTACTAGTGACTTGCCTACTGCTGCAAGCTAGGGTGGTGCAGGGCCAGTTTCGGGTGGTGGGCTACTTACCGTCTTGGCGCGGCGACATTAATCCGGCGCAGCTCGCTCAGCTCACGCACGTCAACTACGCTTTTGTGCATCCCACTGCTACCGGTGGTTTAGAGCCTATGCAGAATCCCGATAAACTCAGACAACTAGTAAAAGCCGCCCACGCTGCCAAAGTGCGGGTACTCGTCTCGGTGGGTGGCTGGCATGATGGCAACCACAGTGCCTTCGATTCTATCGGAGCCAACTCAGCTCTTACCAGCGTTTTCGTTACCAACTTGGTGCGTTTGGCGCAGGAATACCAGCTCGATGGTATTGATATGGACTGGGAGCACCCGGATGCACGCACAGCCAGCGGCTATGCCACTTTGATGCAGCAATTAGCCGCGCAGCTTCGTCCTCAAGGTAAGCTGCTCACAGCCGCAATAGCGGGCGGCACTTGGGCCGGGCCCGGCATAGCAAGCAGTGTGTTCGACTGCGTCGACTTCATGAACATTATGGCTTACGACGCTCCAGCGCCAACTCACTCAACCTATGCCGACGCAGTGCAAACCCTCGCTTATTGGAAGGGACGCGGTTTGCCGGTTAACAAAACGGTATTGGGTGTGCCTTTTTACGGTCAGCCTGGTGGTGTGGCGTTTACAGCCTTACTAGCTCAAGGTGCCGACCCGAAGATGGATTTGTTTTCCGGGGTCGGCTACAACGGCTTGCCCACGATCAAAAGCAAAACCAAACTGGCCTTGGATCAAGCCAGTGGAATTATGATCTGGGAGCTGTCGCAGGATGCAGTTGGTGCTACCTCTCTGCTTTCAGCTATCCATGAGGAAGTACGGCGCCGTGCTCCAACAAAGCCTGCTACTCACTAGCCATGGTAGGATTGATGCTTCTGGTTTAAGCTGTATACAGCATGAGCGAAACTAAGCCATTACTAAGGGCAAGGTTTCCTAGCCTAGTCTAATTTGAAAGGAAAACCGTCCAATCACAGGTATTTATGAAAAGTTATATCGCAAAAACCTGAATACTTTTTGCGTTAACATAGAAATCGATTTAAAAGCCTTAGAACGTGCTAATAAGTGCTTGGTGAAAGGCAGTTGCGTGTGCGGCAACTCATGTAAAATTTTCTTGCGTGTGCGCACACATTTTTTTCTTTAACTACTTGCTTTCCACAGACTAGACCAGTATGTTTGGAACAGGTGGTCAATTAAGTGTTTGAATAATCTTATTTGCCATCATAAAAGAGTTGGGGCCCTCAGCTTAAAACAATCGTACGCCGCTTGGCTACGATCAAGCAGATTCTGAGGATAATAAGTATCGCATCATTGTCACTCTAACAACGACAGCTACTCTGTTTGCAACGCTCCATTTAGCTCCTCAAGCTAAGAGGTATAGTTACCGCACTTGGTGCGGGCTTTATTGATAAAAAGTGCCAGCCTGTTTCCTGCTCAGGCTGCTAGAATAGGTCATTGCATTGCTTGGCGCTAGGCTTTCGGGTCTGGTCTTAGATATTCTATTTCCCTTCGCTTTGAGGCGAAGACACTCTCTGTGTATCCGGTTTCAGCCTGCCTTTTGTCGAAACCGGCTGAATTTCTTCGGAAATCTTGCTTTTGAAGTTGTCCCGCCGCGTTTTCTAATCACAAAATAGTCGTCTGAAATCTATGAACAGATCTACTTGGCTTACTTTACTGCCAGTATTAGGCTTGCACAGCTTAGCACAGGCGCAAACCAAAACGGTATCCGGCAAGGTAACCGACTCGAAAGGGGGCGCACTGCCGGGGGTTACTGTTATTGTGCAGGGTACTCAGCAGGGCCTTAGCACGAATGCGGATGGAGGCTATTCCATTTCCGTGCCCGACAATGCCACGCTCGTTTTCTCGTCTATTGGGTACGATTCCAAAACGGTTGCTGTAGGTTCGCAAGCCGTTATCGACGTTTCGCTGGTTGAAAGTGCCCAGACGCTCAATGAAGTAGTGGTAACAGCCCTGAACGTGGCGCGTGACCGCAGAACGCTGGGCTACTCGGTAACTGAAATCAAAGGCACCTCACTCACGGAAGCCCGCGAAACCAACGTAGCTAACTCGCTGGTAGGTAAAGTGGCGGGCTTGAACGTAAACTCCACTTCGGGCGGACCGGGTTCGTCGAGCAACGTGATTATTCGGGGTGCCTCCAGCCTCAACCAAACCAACCAGCCGTTGTACGTCATCAACGGGGTGCCAGTAGAAAGCCAGCCTAGCGGCGGCGCTGGCGCGACCATCGGCAACAGCGGCGGCCAGTACGACAACGCTCCCGATTTCGGCGACCCTATTTCCAACATCAACCCCGACGACATCGAGTCGATTTCGGTGCTGAAGGGAGCCGCAGCGTCGGCGCTATATGGCTACCGGGCCAAGGCGGGCGTAATTCTGATTACCACCAAAAGCGCCAAAGGCAACGACGGCCTGGAGTTCAACAGCAACTATGTGGTGCAGCGGGTGTTCAACCTTACCGATTGGCAGTACGAATACGGCCAAGGGTCCAACAACCTGAAGCCCACCTCGGCAACCGCCGCCGCTACATCGGGCAACTCCAGCTGGGGCGGCCGTCTCGATGGCTCCAACGTGGTGCAATTTGATGGGACAGAGCGGCCCTACGTGGCGCAGAAAGACAACATCCGCAACTTCTACCGCGACGGGGGCAGCTTTACTAATACGCTCGCCTTCAACAAAAGCTTCACTGGGGGCTCGGTCCGGTTGTCGGCTAGCGACTTGTCCAACAAAGCCGTAGTGCCGAACTCGCGCCTCGACCGGCAGACGTTCAACTTTGTAGGCACGTTTGACCCGTTCAAGCACTTAACCATTGACGCGCGCGCCAACTACATTTTGGAGCAAGCCAAAAACCGGCCGATTCTGTCGGACGGAGCAGGCAACGCCAACTTTAACGTAGCGTTCCTACCAACCAGCTTGGACGTGCGCACTTTGCAGCCGGGCACTAAACCAGATGGCAACGAACTGACCTTCAATACGGGCAACGTATATAATACCAACCCCTACTTTGCGGCCAACAAGTTCGTCAACAACACCAACCGTGAGCGGCTGCTCTCGTCGGTGTCAGCACGCTATACGCTTGACAACGGCTTGTTTTTTCAGGGCCGGGTTGGGCGCGACGCGTATTCGGACCGTATCACCAACGTAACTCCTTCCGGCACGGCCTACCGTCCGCTGGGTAGCCTCACCGAAATAACATCGCGGTTTACTGACCTCAACGCCGACGGGCTGGTCGGCAAGACCTTCACGGTTGGGGAAGATTTCTCGTTCACCCCTAACCTAGGGGCCAGCTACCGCCGCACTAAGCAGGAAGGCTTCCAGAATTTCGGTACCGATTTCGCCATTTTCGGCATCAACACCCTTGGCAACACCAAAACCCGGTCGGTGCTCCCCATTTTCAGCGATCAGGAAATCCAGTCGGTGTACGGCTCGGTGGACTTCTCGTATCGGGAGTTTCTGTTCCTGACGGCCACTCTCCGGCGCGACTGGTTTTCGACGCTGGCCACGCCCGGCGTTGACAACGACCTGAGCACCACGTATCCAGGGGTAAGCGGCTCGTTTGTGTTTACCGAGCTTTGGAAGCCTCAGTTCCTGACGTTCGGTAAGCTCCGGGCCGGCTATTCGAAAGTGGGGCAGGCTACCAATCCCTACCAGACGCAGCTGAGTTATGCCCTGTCGTCGTCGACGCTGCTGGGCATACCGTTCGGCAACCCCGACAATGCTAATATTCCGAACCGCGGCCTACTAGCTTCAGAGGCCTCAGAAATTGAGTTCGGTACCGAACTCGGTTTTGCCGAGAGCCGCGTGCGCCTGGACTTGACTTTCTATAAAAAGAAGTCAACCAACGAGATTGTAAACGCGCCTTCCTCTATAACATCTGGCTATTCGGGTGCGGTATTGAATGCGGGCGAATTAGAAAACAAGGGCGTAGAAATGCTGCTGACCGTGGTGCCCGTGAAAACCACCGACTTCACCTGGACTTCGTCGTTTAATACTGCCTACAACAAGAGCACTGTTATTTCACTGGCCGCTGGCCAAACACAGTCGGTGTACGCTACCTCGCGTTCGGGCGTAGGTTTCGTGGGGCAACTGGTAGACAAGCCCTTCGGCCAAGTGCTGGCATACGACTACAAGTACAACACCGATGGTAGCATTGCGCTGACGCCCAATGGCACACCGGCGCGGGGCAATTTGACGGCGTTCGGCACCGCCTTTCACCCCTGGACCGGCGGCTGGAGCAACGATTTCACCTACAAACGCTTCAACCTGGGCGTGCTGATCGACGGGAAATTTGGCGCTAAGATCTTCTCGGCTACCGACTACTACGCCACGATCTTCGGATTGCGCAAGGAAACGCTGGAGAACCGGGAGGGCACTTTCGGGCCTGACAACGTGGACGCCGCCACCTATTACGGCACCTTGGCCAACAACGTCTCCAAGCAGTTTGTGCAGGACGCTAGCTTTATCAAGCTGCGGCAGTTAACGCTGGGCTATTCATTCCCGAGTGCGCTGTTCAACAACAAAGTGCAGCGACTGACGCTGAGTTTGGTAGCTCGGAACCTGTTTTTCATCCGGCGCCTAACCGACAACATCGACCCCGAGGGCAGCTACAACGCCTTCTCGCAAGGTTTGGAGCTAGGTGGCGTGCCACCATCCCGGACGCTGGGCCTCAACTTGAGCGCCAAGTTCTAGGGCTCGTGCTTGTCCAACCGGTTCACTTCAACGACTTACCTCTTTATGAAAAGCATATTTCCAAAACATGCCGTGCTAGCCAGTGCCGCCCTGTTGCTGGCCAGTAGCTGTACCGACAATTTCGAAGACGTCAACACCAATCCAGCGACTTATACCCAAAGCTCGTTTGATGCCAATTACTTGCTCACGCAGTCGCAGCTTACGTACACGGGCAGTACTGACTTTGCTTACGAAACCTGGCGCGCCAATCTGATTCACTGCTCGATGTTTGTGCAGGGCATGGCCACGGTGATCAGCTATTGGGCCGGCGACAAATACTTGCTCAACGAGGGCTATACGGCCGCTTACTGGGAGAAAAGCTACAGCGAGCAAGTGAAGTCGGTAACTGACTTGGTGGAGCAAACCCGCAACAAGCCGCAGTACAAAAACCTGCACCAGATGGCGCGCATCATGCGGGCTTTGATCATGGAGCGCATCACTGACCTCTACGGCGACGTGCCGTATGTGGAGGCGGGTCAAGGCTACTACACCGGCGTCATCACCCCGAAGTACGACAAGCAGGAAGACATCTACACCGACTTGTTGAAGGAAGTGAGCGAAGCCACCGCGGCCCTCGATCCGGCAGCTGACATTTCGGCCAACGATGTGTTTTTCAAAGGCAACATCGAGCAGTGGCAGCGGTTCGGCAATTCGTTGATTTTGCGCATGGCCATGCGCCTAACCAAGGTAAATGAGGCCACTGCTAAGCAGTACGCCACCCAGGTGCAGGGTAAAACCATGCAAAGCAACGCCGACAACGCCATTGTGCTGCACGACGCGGTTGGCGGACGCACCACCCAGAACCGCAACAGCCAAGTACTGCTCGGCGACGGTGGTCAGGAACACTACTACGTGAAATGGTCGAAGACTTTCATTGACTACCTGAAAACCAACAACGACCCGCGCCTAACTCGAATCGCAGTTACGCGGCTCTACACCAGCGATGCCACCAAAACTCCGAGCCAGACGCCTATAGCCACTTTCGCGGCGCAAAAGGGTTTGCCTAATGGCCGGGACTTAAGTGGCCGGCCCGCATACGATGTGTCGACAGCGCCTGATTACACCTCAATTCCCGACTATTCGTCGCCGAGCCCGGGCATGATCAAGCGCAATGGTCCGACGTTCGTGCTGACGTATGCCGAGTCGGAACTGCTGCTAGCAGAGGCTGCACAGCGCTGGGGCCTGGGTAGCGCCGTGGCGCACTACAATGCGGGCGTAACGGCTGCTATAACCTGCCTCAGCCAATACGATGCAGCATTGACCATCCCCGCGGCGGAGGCTACCACTTACCTGGCTGCGCATCCTTACAACGCTGGCAATGGCTTGCAAATGATTAACACGCAGTATTGGGCCCACACCAACACCTTGCTAGATTTCTACGAGTCGTGGTCGAACTGGCGCCGCACTGGCATCCCGGTACTCACGCCAGTATCGTATCCCAACAACGCAACCAGTGGGCAGATTCCGCGCCGCTTCCCTTACCCAACTGCGGAAATCACCTCCAACCCCAACAACTACCGCGCCGCCAGCGGCGCCGTAACGGGTGGTGATAACCTAACGGGCCGGGTATGGTGGGACAAGTAAGTTAACCTTTTCTGAATTGATTGTAAAAGAAGCTTCACTGCGAGGTAGTGTAAGCTTCTTTTACTTTACAGTCCAAGGAGAGGAAGTACAGTGTCGCCCTGCGCGGGTAATACGGTTACTACCCTTCTCCTATTCTCACTCCGCCGCTCACTTCATTTTCAAGTTTAGCTCTGCATGCTCTTTAACCTTACATTGAAAGCCCGGGTATGCGGGCTGCTAGCCACAGGTCTATTAACTAGCCAGATAGCGCTGGCCCAAGGATCAGAAATATCCGCGCAAAGCCTCGGGCTGGTACCCCTGCCACGGGAGGTCAAAGCCTACGCCGCCACCTACGTACTGCCCCAAAAAATAAACGTGTACGCCGTTAGCCCGGCTGAGCGCAACGTGGCCACCCTGCTGCAAGGCATGCTAACACCGCTTGGCAAAACGGTCACGCTCACCACCAACCGCCAAACGGCCCAAATCGTCCTCGCTACTGCCGCCACAACCAGTCCTGAAGCCTACCAGCTTGTGGTCGATAAGGGGGGCGTCAAGATTACAGCGGCGGGTGGACCAGGGCTGTTTTATGGCACCCAGACGTTGTTGCAACTACTGCCACCCCGCGCCGCGGCTACCGCCAAGGTGCCTTACGTGCGCATCACCGACCAACCCGCTTTTCAATGGCGTGGGGGCATGCTCGACGTGTGCCGCCATTTCTTTCCGGTGTCGTTTGTCAAGAAGTACATCGACTTTTTGGCCGCTTACAAGATGAATACGTTTCATTGGCACCTGACCGACGACCAGGGATGGCGCATCGAAATCAAGAAGTACCCGAAGCTCACGGAAATCAGCGCCTTCCGTTCGGAAACCTTGCTTGGCGCGCAGCAACAGATGAAAACGCCAGCCGACTTCAAGTACGACGGCACGCCTTACGGGGGCTTCTACACCCAAGAGCAAATCAAGGACGTGATAGCCTATGCCCAGAAGCGCTACGTCACTATTGTGCCGGAAATAGAAATGCCGGGCCACTCGGTAGCTATTCTGGCGGCGTATCCCGAATTGGCTTGCAAGCCGGGG
Organism: Hymenobacter volaticus; assembly: GCF_022921055.1. GTDB lineage: Bacteria > Bacteroidota > Bacteroidia > Cytophagales > Hymenobacteraceae > Hymenobacter > Hymenobacter volaticus. The sequence continues at coordinate 29,434 of NZ_CP095069.1, read as the reverse complement.
CCCTATCAAACCTGGACTAAGTGGGGCGTTAATGAGGATATTGTGTGTCCCACCGAGCCGACCTTTCAGTTCTTTGAGAATGTGCTGACCGAAGTAAGTGCCTTGTTTCCGGGCAAGTACATTCACATTGGTGGTGATGAGGCCCCAAAAGCCCGTTGGAAAGAAAGCGCGGCGGTGCAAGAAATTATGAAGCGCGAAGGCTTCACCGATGTGGAAAAGGTGCAAGGCTGGTTTAACCGTCGCATCGAGAAATTCTTGGAAGGCAAGGGCAAAAAGCTGATTGGCTGGGATGAAATCCTGGAAGGCGGCATCGCGCCAAGCGCCACGGTGATGAGTTGGCGCGGTGAGAAAGGCGGCATCGAGGCCGCCCAGCACGGCCACGACGTGGTGATGACGCCTACCACCAACCTCTACCTTGATTACGGTCAGAACCCGCAGCCGCACAGCCCCTACGAGCCGCTCATGATTGGCGGTTACTTGCCTTTGGCGAAAGTGTATTCCTACAACCCGCTACCCAAAGAACTCACGCCCGAGCAGCAAAAGCATATTATGGGTGTAGGGCCAACATGTGGACCGAGTACATCACGACCCCAGAAAAAGCGGAGTACATGCTGTTCCCGCGCTTTATGGCCGCCGCCGAAGTAGCCTGGACGCCCGCCGCCCTGAAAAGCTACGATGCTTTCTTGCCCCGTATGGGTCAGCAATTTGCCCGCCTCGATGCCAAGAAAATCAACTACCGCGTGCCCGAACCCTTAGGTCTAGACAGCGCCAGTGTAGTTAAGCAAGGCAACAAAACCGTGTTGACGCTTCGTACCCTAGTGCCAGGCTCGCAGATTCGCTATACTTTGGATGGGAAGATGCCCGACGAAACCACCGAACTCTACACCAAGCCGTTTACGGTGCCCCAAAGCCGGCAGATTACTGTGCGGGCGGTAACCGTAGCGCCCAATGGCCGCAAAAGTCCACCAACGGAGCTGCTAATCAAGTAGTCCTTTATAGGCTATCAAGTTCCACTGAACCATTTCTCGACCTCCTGCCCGGTACCCGTGGCAGGAGGTTTCTTTATGTACTGCCTTATCGAATGGACTATTCTTCAATGCTTTGGGAAAACTGCTGCCACTGCCGCCGCAAAAGAGCTTTTTCTTCGGCGGGTAGAAAGCTGGCTTCCAAGGTATTTAGGTTTAGCTGCCACAGCTCCGGCCACGTAAATCCTTGCTGGGCCAAAGTGTAGTATTCATTAACTAAGTCGGTGGAAAACATGGGTGGGTCGTCGGAATTGAGCGTAACGAGCACCCTGGCTTCAAGTAACTGCCGGATCGGGTGGGGCTGGTCGGTGGGGACTACCTTAAGGCAATAGTTGCTAGTAGGCGACACGTCGAGCGGCGTTTGGGTGTGGTGCAATTCGGCTAGCAGGGTCGGGTCGTCGAGGGCACTAATGCCGTGGCCGATGCGCTCGGCATGCAGACTGCGCAAAGCGCCCCACACGCTAGCTGGACCAGTTGTTTCGCCGGCGTGGGCTACGATGCGCAAACCAGCGGTCCGGGCGCGAGCAAAAAGGTCAGTGAAAAGCTCCGGCGGGTAGCCTACTTCGGGCCCGCCAATGCTCAGGCCCAGAAACAACCCGTTACGTGCCCGTCCGGCCAATGCAAACTGCAAAGCTGCTTCCGCCGAATCATCGGCTCCGCGGCTGCGGTCCAAATCAACCAGAAAGCGCACCCGGCTACCGGTAGCTGCTTCCCCAGCCTGCGCGCCCTGCTCCAGCGCATCTAGCAATTGGGTGGGTGTCAGGTCTCGGTCGAAGTGCAGCTGCGGGCTGAAAAAAGCCTCGGAATAGCGGATATTTTGCGCGGCTTGTTGGTGGACAAACCGTTCTACTAGCCACGCGTAATCCTCGGCCGTACGCAAGCTGCGCGTTGCCAAGTACCACACCTGCACGAAGTGCGCGAAATCCTGGAATTCATAAAACGCCTCCCAATCGGCGAGGGTCTGGGCAGGCAACGGCAGATTATTGCGGCGGGCCATTTCCCATACAGTAGCCGCATCGGCCGCCCCTTCTAAATGCACATGGATTTCAACTTTGGGCATGGCGCGCAGTCGCGCGGCCAAGGTAGGTTCGAGAGGGTGAGACGTGAAAATAGGCTTCATGCGCGCAGCGATACATTATGCTCCTTACCCCGCTAAGGTAGAAACTGCTAGGTAGAGCTTTGGCTAGGGCGGCCCGGCTAGAAAAGACGTGAAGTAGCAGCTTGACTGCGCCGCAGGCAATTAAGCGTCAGCGCTTCGATTGTGGCATATTGGCTTAGCAAGTAAGGTTTAGGGACAGCAAACTAGCCGTATCATTGATTACGTGTCACTAGCGCAAGCACAATAACCCTATTGCTGGCGGCTTGTGCGTGGCAGTTTGTTGCCATATTAGCCGCGTATTTCATCGTCCGACGGTTCGTTGCCTTTCTGTATGCTAGCTCCCGCCACTTTTTTTAAGTCTCACTTTACTGCACAGCACCTGCTTAAGGGTCTAAAACTATCTCTGTTAGCTGGCTGCTGGCTGCTGTCGAGTGAGGCCGTGCCTTCTGTGCCGGAAGCTGGCCCCATCTGCCAGACGCAGGCTGGGCGCTTGCAAGGCACCCGCGATGCTACAGGCTTGATATCATTCAAAGGAATAGCCTACGCCGCGTCGCCGGTAGGAAAAGGGCGCTTTCTACCACCCCAGCCGCTTGCACCTTGGACCGGGGTGCGGTTGGCTACAGCATTTGGGGCGAGAGCAGCGCAAAACCGCGATACTAGCCTGCTCGGTCAAGAAAACTGCCTGACCCTGAACGTATGGACGCCTTCGGTAAAGGCTGCCCGTCGTAAGCCCGTCGTGGTGTGGGTGCACGGTGGCAGCTTTACCGGTGGGTCCGGCGACGATTTTCCGGGTCCCAACTTTGCGCGTCAGGACAGCATCGTTGCCGTTAGCATCAACTACCGGCTTGGCAGCTTAGGTTTCTTACAGCTACGGCACCTGCTTGGTCCAACATACCGCCAATCGGGCAACGCGGGCCTGCTAGACGCGGTGGCGGCTCTGCGCTGGGTGCATACGAATATTGCCGCCTTCGGTGGCGACCCCACCCGGGTTACTGTCATGGGCGAATCGGCGGGCGCCAAACTGGTGAGTGCTTTGTTGGTGACCCCTGCTGCTAGTGGTCTATTCAAGCAAGTGATACTGGAAAGCGGCGGAGTGCAATCAGTGCGCGACACCACTACTGCTGCTATCGTTACGGCCCGGCTGCTTGCCGCTCTGCACCTGCGACCCGATCAGGCCAACCAACTGCTCACTTTGCCTACTGCCATCCTGATGCGGGCACAGCAAAAGATAACAGCTGGCCCCAGCGGCTTGCAGCTCTTTGGGCCTGTGCACGATGGCATCACTATTCCCGAGATGCCCTTCACATATTTAGCGCACCCAAGTCGAGATGCCCCGCGCGCGCTGATAGGCACCAATCGAGACGAAGCGGCTTTGTTTATGGGCTTTTGGCCCGAGCTGCGTGAGCCCAACCCCGAGGTGCTCACGGCCTTATTTGGAGCCAACGGCGACCACGTATGGCAGGCCTATCAACAGGCTCGCCAAACCCAGCCTGCCGACCAGGCTTGGCTGCGCACCACAACCGACTACCTCTACCGGCTGGCCTCCTACCGGCTGGCGGACGCGCTGGCGCAAGCCCGCCAGCCGGTGTGGCTCTACCGTTTCGATTACCAGTCTCCGGGGGCACCGGCCCAGTGCATGCCCAAGAAATAGGCTACGTTTGGAACACGTTAGGGCCTGCTGCTACCAAGTCCGAAACTGCGCGCGCCTTGTCCCGGCAAATGCACCAGCGCTGGGTGCGCTTCATAGCCACGGGCACGCCCGGAGCCGACTGGCCGATGTACGCACCAGCGTGGCGCCAAGCTCTGGTTTTCGACTCGGTAAGCCAAGTGAAGCAATTAGCTCCTCTTTACGAGGACCCAACGTTCCCAGGCCAAGCATTCAAGCTGTAAAAGGTGAAGGTTGAAGCGTTGTAGGTTACAAGCTCATGCCACCCGTTAGTTCTAGGCGCTGCCCATTTAGCCAGCCTGCTTCCTGAGTGCACAGAAAGGCGACGACACCCCCAATATCTTCGGGAAGGGCTACCCGGCCTAGGGCCGTAATTCCGGCCACATAGGCCCGTATTTCTGGTGTGTCTTCCATGGCGCCCCCACCAAATACTGCCCCCGGCGCTACAACGTTGGCTGCTATACCCCGGCTACCGAGTTCCAAGGCCAAATACCGCGTAAAGACGTCAATGGCTCCTTTCATAATGGCGTAGGCCGAAGCGCCCGCAAACGAGTGTCGCGTCACCGCCGACGACATGTTGATGATGCGCCCCCCATCCTGCAGCAAGGGCAGGGCCTTTTGGGTGAGAAAGTATACGCCCTTGAGGTGAATGTTGAGCATATCGTCGAACTGCGCTTCCGTGGTTTCGGCGAAAGGTGCATTCAGGCTAGTGCCCGCATTGTTGATTAAAAAGTTGAAACGGTCTGTACCAAAAGTGGCTTGCAGGGCCGCCCTGACCTCGGTAAAAAAGGTGTCGAAGCTTTGCGTATTCCTTGTGTCGAGTTGCAGGGCTACCGCGTGCTGCCCAAGGGCTTCAATTTCAGCTACCGTGGCTGTTGCTTCGGTGTGGTTGCTATGGTAAGTGAGTAGTACGCCAATGCCTTTTGCAGCTAAACTCAGCGCAATGTTTTTGCCGATGCCACGGCTGCCGCCGGTAACGAGGGCAATTTTCGAAGTTGTCATGTTGACTTGCTTTGCAGGGTAATAAGTACATGACAAAGGTCTGGAAAGCAAGCGGCGGGGTGTTTGTGAAGGTCAATCCATTGTTTGTAAAATTCACATCATTGCCTAAACTCGAAAAGTCCCCGGGGCCAACGAGGTTTGGCGCTTAAAGAAGTTGGAAAAGTGCGCCACATCAGCAAACCCGAGGCTGTCAGCAATTTGCGAGATAGTCCAGTCGGTATGCCGTAGCAGGATCTTGGCTTCCTGCACCAAGCGGCCCCCGATGAGGTCGGTGGTGGTAAGACCGGTGGTTTCCTTGAGCACCTTGTTGAGGTGATTGACGTGCACGGCCAGTTGGTCGGCGTAGTCTTTGGCCGTGCGCAGGCGTAGTTGTTGCTGCGGGGTTTCCAGCGGAAACTGCCGCTCTAATAGCTCCACAAATAGGGAGGTTACCCGCGCGGCGGCATTGTGAGCCGGGTGTAGGGCCGTGACGGGCTGTAGCTTCTGGCCGAAATGGATCAGTTCCAGCGTGTAAGTGCGCAGCAAATCGTACTTGTAAGCGTAGTCGGATGCCATTTCTTCCTGCATCTGCTGGAAAATCATCTGCACTCTGGCTGCTTGCGTTTCGGACAGGCGCACGGCAGGATAAGTGCTTTTGGTGAAGATAGGTAACTCCTCCAAAGTCACTCCGCTCTTAGATGGGGTCAGAAAATCAGCGGTAAACACGCAAAATTCTCCTTTCAGACTAGGACCTAGTGGTAGCCATTGAAAAGGCACTTTAGGCGTGGAGAACAGCAATGTGTTCTGCTCTAGGTCCAAGACTTGGTTGGCGTACTCAACCCGACTGCGTCCTTGCAGCAAGCTGATTTTGTAGAACGTCCGGCAGTCATACGGAGTAGGCGGCTTCTCGCTGCTACTCGGCATAAGGTCAGCGAGGCTGAATACATTGAAGTGCCCTATCTCACCTTGGATTCCACTTGGCAATAGAGCACTGAGCTCGGTTGCCGTACCGGTGGTCAGATGCTGGCATAGTTGTTCGAGCGAGGTGGCTTTCATGGGAGCTACTTTCCTTTGTGAAATTCAAAGGTAATGCTCGTTGCTCGTGGCCCCAAAAGCAACGCTTTCCGTGCTCAAAGCCAGCTCCTAACAACCAGCTATAGCAGTACGCTCACTGTAGCAGACTTCACAGCTCACATTTGCAACTGCTGTCTTATTGTTGCTCCCGAGCAATTGGATTGACCTCCAAGGCTCTAGCCAAAGCCAGCGTGTCTTCGAACAAGCGATAGTGCGTGATTTTATCTGCTTCAAATACCAACTGCAAGCATAAGTGAGAAGAAAACAGCCGATTGGTCCGGGTCATGATGGTGGAGAAGCTGCCTGTTACGACAGCAACGGGGCCGTCCACCACTAGGTAATCCAACTGTGCAGTAACCGGCTCGGTTTGCTCGAAAAGCTGAGCATAGAAATCCGCAATTTCGTCTCGGGTGTGCCGTGGCCCCAGCCACGGAGCTAGTTCTCGGACGCCAGGAATGTTCCAATCAACTGTATCAGCGAAGCAGGCGAGCAGGGCGGGTACATCCCGGGCAGAGAGGGCGTGCAAATACTGTTTTACCAGCTGACGCGTGTCGAGAGCTTGTGAAGAGGTAGGCATAAGCGAGAGTAAAAAACGGGTATATGATGCAGAATGCTAGCTTTTCTGCCCTAATTAGCAGACAAACACTAGCCGTTGCAAAGGTGCCTAGCGAGGATGCAGCGCGCGTTACCTTCAGCCGCCGATTCATTGTCTTTGGCCGCCACTCTCCGCAGTGCAATTGGGTGGCGCACATTAGAAGAGCAAGCCGATACGCCGTGCAACCAGCTACCCCTAGCTTGTTGCTGCTTCGGCGTTTTTCGCTCGAAAACAAGCACGTTGTAAACTACCTTGGTGGCATCGGCCACGGTTTACGCACGCAGAGCTGTGGAAGCGTCTATTGCTTGGCAGCCTGCGCAACCCAGCTGGCGAAGCGCAATACCAAACAAGAATCTAATCATCCGCTGGTAAGCAGCAAGTAACGTCCTTTCTTCTTCAAGCCGAGTCCAGCATGAACCTGCAAGACTATTACGACACCATGCGCCTAGATGCGTTCCGACACCTAGCACGCGGAGAGACGCAACTCGACTCCCAACTTCATACGCTACAGGATGATCGGCGGGGCCTCACGCTACGGGCCAAACTGCCCGCACCCATTGCGACAAGGGTTGAGCAGATGCTAGCCAATTTTCGCGAAATCGAGCCCGAACAATACTACTATCCTGCTTCAGATCTTCATCTAACAATCTCCTCTGTTATCTCCTGCTACCCCGGCTTTACTTTAGAAACCGTTGAGCCTGCTGTCTACCAGCAAGCCGTGCGTGCCAGTCTACAAGCTAGCGAACCGTTTACGGTAACCTACACCGGGATAACAGCTTCTGCTAGGGCTGTTATTCTGCAAGGCACGCCGGCCGATGAAGGATTAGTGCAGCTACGGGAGCAGGTCAGAAGCTTCTTTCAGCAGATTGGACTGTCCCAGTCTATGGATGAGCGTTATCAGTTGCAAACAGCACACTCCACAGTAATTCGATTTCGCTCCCCACTACGGGACCCCGCACGCCTAATAGAAAAGGTAGCAGCCTATCAACACTATTTATTTGGGTCATTCAGAGTCGAGGCGCTCGAACTGGTGTATAATGATTGGTACCACCGAGCCCCCAATACCCTCGTGCTGGAAACGTATCCTTTGGGCAGTAGTGAGCGGCGCTGAGTGGAACCCTGACCCTGTTATGTGTACCTAAAGCAGGGGTAAGTGCCTGTAAAACTTGATTGACAGCGACGCGCCTGCTTATTTAACTTACATACACCTTTCCTATTCCCCGCTCACTGACCATCTTGACGACGATGGGCATTCTAGCAGCCGGCTTCATTTCATTCCTCTCCTATGCGATTAAGAACCACTCGACAATTGGCTTATGGGGTAGTGGCGGCTTTGGTGAGCCTGGTAGGGCTGGCCGGTGTTAGTGCGCTGACGTTTTCGCCGTCGGCCGGAGTAAAGCGCCCCAACATTCTGGTGATAATGGCCGATGACTTGGGCTACTCGGATTTGGGCTGCTACGGCGGCGAAATCAGTACGCCAAACCTAGACAAGTTAGCTAGTGAGGGACTGCGCTTCACTGCCTGCTACAATGCGGGACGGTGCTGCCCTACGCGCGCTTCCATGCTCACGGGATTGTACCCACACCAAGCGGGCATCGGCAAAATGACGTTCAATGAAGGTGCTCCAGGCTACGTGGGCACCCTCAACGAGCATACCGTAACCATTGCAGAGGCTTTGCGCGCAACCGGCTACCAAACCGGAATGGTAGGCAAATGGCACATCTCTGAAACGGTGCCACGCAAAGACGCTGCCGAGCAATTGAAATGGCTAAGCCACCAAGCCGAATACGGCGATTTTGCCGCTCGCAACACGTATCCAACTGGGCGTGGTTTCGAGAAGTATTACGGTACCATTTGGGGCGTGGTTGATTACTTCGATCCGTTCAGTTTGGTATCTGGATCCACGCCAGTGCAGAAGGTGCCCAAAGACTTCTACTACACCAATGCCATCGGCGACTCCGCCACTGCGTTTGTGAAGCAGTTCACTAAAAAGGACAATCCCTTCTTTCTGTATGTAGCGTACACTGCGCCGCACTGGCCGGTGCAGGCCTTGCCCGAAGACATCAAGAAGTACGAAAACGTCTACAAGGAAGGGTGGCAGGTGCTGCGGCAGAAGCGCTACAAGCGGCTAGTCGACTTAAAGCTGTTCGACCCGGCTACCACGCCGCTGCCGGAGTTCATGTTTCCCAAGCAAGATTGGGCTTTGAACCCAACCCGCGAGTGGGACGCGCGGGCCATGGCCGTGCACGCGGCCATGGTCGACCGTATGGATCAGAGCATCGGGCAGTTGATTGCCGAACTCAAGCGCACCAAGCAGTACGACAACACCGTCATCCTGTTTCTGTCCGATAACGGAGCCAGCTCGGAAGATCCAACCGAGTTTGGGCCGGGCTTCGACCGGGCCGGCAGCACCCGCGACAACCGCGCGGTGGTATTTCCGAAGCAGAAACAGGTGTTGCCCGGCGGCGAGCTGGTGCATGCAGGAATTGGTGAAATCTGGGCTCACGCTCTCAACACGCCATTTCGTTATTACAAAGCTAAGCAGCACGAAGGCGGCATTGCCACGCCGCTGTTAGTGCATTGGCCTGGGGGCGTGCAGCAACCCGGCCGCTTGGTGCGCGAACCGGTACACGTAATTGACATGATGCGTACCTGTCTGGATTTAGCCAAGGCCCCCTACCCCACCACCTTCCAGGGCCGCCAGATTACGCCTAGTCCCGGCAAAAGCTTTGTCCCCTTACTGACTTCTGCCAAGGCCCTAACCCAACGACTGCATCCGGAACTGTTCTGGGAGCATTTTGGAGCGGCCGCGCTGCGGCAGCAAGACTGGAAAATTGTGCGCCTGAGCGAAAACAGCCCTTGGGAACTGTACGATTTGAAAGTTAACCGCTCGGAAACCACCAATCTAGCCGCACAGTATCCCGAACGGGTAACTACCATGAGCCAGCGCTGGCATAAGCTGGCTGAACAGTACCAAGTGTTTCCTGGGCCAACCAAGCCGCAGTAACTTTAAGACCTTGCTGGCAACTTCGCTGGAGTCAAAACAAGCTTTACACTCTTATTTGAGCTAACTGCCTCATGACGAAACGAAATTCAACTGATCTTGACACCTGCTTCTCGCTTGTACCAAAGCGCGCTGCTGGCTGTAGACTGCTGTTGAGCGTTTTGGCATTAGCTTTTGCTGCCTGCCAAGCAGATGAGCCCGAGCAATTCACTTACTCGCCTACCATTACCATTTTTACAGCGGAACCCACGCAAAAACCGGCGCTGGTTGGCCGGCCCCGGCTACACTGCCGGCGGGCATGGTATACGTGCCTGGCGGCTACACACAGATTGGTTCCGATACGGGCTTAGAGCAGGAAAAGCCTACGTTTTGGGTGCTAGTCAAACCCTTCCTCATGGACCAGCACGAGGTAACAGTTGGGCAATTTCGAGAGTTTGTGCAAGCAACGAGCTATCAGACCGAGGCCGAAAAATTCGGCAACGCTGGGGTTTTCAGTGATACAACCAAGCAGTGGGGACTAGTCGAAGGGGCTAATTGGCGCTATCCTTACGGGCCAAAAGCCGGACCAGCCGCGGCCAACCAGCCAGTAGCGCAGGTATCGTGGAACGACGCGCAGGCGTACGCCAAGTGGGCCGGCAAGCGCCTGCCCGATGAAATTGAGTGGGAACACGCGGCCCGCAACGGCACCAACAGCCGCAACCTCTATTCCTTTGGCAACGATTTAACAGCAAACGGCAACCCCTTAGCTAACACCTGGAACGGTCAATTCCCGGACCACGACCAGCGAACTGACGGCTTTCACTGGGCGGCACCGGTCGGCACGTTCGGCTCCTCGCCCTTAGGCCTAACCGACATGGCCGGCAACCTGTGGGAATGGTGCGCTAATTACCAGCAGTCGTATGAGAGCTTGCTGAGCAAGGCCATGCCTCTGCCCACTGAACGAGTCCAACGGGGCGGTTCTTTTCTTTGCGAGCCTAGTTGGTGCCACGGGTACCGTGTATCCGGACGCTCTAGCAGCACGCCAGAAACCGCCGTCATGCACGTTGGCTTCCGATGCGTGAAGGATTTGTAGTGCCAATCAAGTGTTGAAATGGCTATTGAGAGCAGCGTATATCCACCTTTCAATAACGTTTGCCTTGGTCTCGATAGAGAATGTGTCAGGGCAGTTAGCTCGTTTTAAGCTTCTTGTATTGCAGGTTCAGGTTCCTTGGCTGGCAGGCCCGAAATGTCGCTGATACCATTGAGTACGATGGGCACTAAGCCCCAGAAGATAGCCACGTTGCGCTCGGCACGTGGTGTGGCAGGGAGTAGGTAGCTCAAGGCCAGTAAGCTAGTGCCGCACACTTGGCCGATGCGCACGTGCGCCCGAAAGCTGATCAGTGGCCATATGTTGGTTGGAAAATCTGTTATACAGCCTACCGTTCCTTCTCCTACAGCATGCGCTAGAATAATGGCCGCCGCGGGCTTACTGCGCCGTGCGGCCCACACGGCGCAACCGAGTAGCACAGGCAAGCAAAGTCTGTCTATAATAGCATGAGCACGGGGCGACACGAGGTCGAGGGTACGCCGAGGAGCGGGTACGCTTTGGGCTGGCGGAGGGACGTTGCGCATCAGGAAAGAACAGAGATGAAAAGCTTCTTTCGTCCTACGCAGGCCTCTAGGCGAAGTTTTTCGAGACCTGAGTTGCTGCTACTTTGCTTCATTTACCTACTGTAATGACCGTTCTGCTTAGCTATCTGGGAAGCACAGCTGGCAACGGGCGAAAAGTACGCAGGCAAAATTACGGGTTTGCACCCTGAAAAACCCGTACTAACGCGTGAGCAAACAGGCCCGGATTATGGTTTTAAGGGCACTCGCTTGAGGATGATACTCACCTGTTGAGCTAACTGTTCTCGGCTGTTGCCACCCCTCCTTCCATACGCCTTATGCCTACGTCTTCTCCTGCTGTTCTTTCCAACCAAGCGTCCATCACCTCCCTGCTTACCGTGGATTTGGATGCTGTTGATGTCGAACGATTAGCTCAGGCCCTGGTTGGTAAGCCACGAGTGCAATTGATGGTCGATTGCAAAACTTTGCGCTGCCAGCGTACCCTTGGAGTTAGTCATGTGGTGTCGCAGTTGCTGCAACTACGCCGGAGCGGGGCCAGTATTTGGCTGCACAACGTCAACCCCACGTTGAAGCGGTGTTTGCAGGTGCTACATCTCAACGACCTGTTCCTGCTCTCTTAGTACGCTCAACTTGGTTTCAAATCAGAAATTCCGCCGGGGACATGCTACCGCGTTCCTGTCAGGCAGCAATGACTAGGTCAGAACTCTTTTTTGATTTAACCAGCTTTGCCATTGGGCCGTACAGGAACTGAATTGCTTCTGCCTGTCCTTCTGCGTACTGCCTGCTCCTGATGCGTCTTATCCACCCCTCCTTTCAGGGTGCCAAATTATGGCTCCCCTCTCCGATGCCCGATACAATGCAGGAGGTGACTGTGGGCACGGTTGACGAGTTGCGGCAGCTGTTGCAGTTGCCTGAGCTAAGCGAGCAAGACGTGGCTATTCGCCGGTTTCGGGAAGGTCAACGTCTGGTGCTAGACACCGGACTGGCTGACCGACAAGGAAACCGTGTCTACGAAATGGACTGGCTACAACTCGAAGACGGAACTGACTTTGCTGGGCCTGTATTCGTGCGCTACTGGGGTCCAGACCGGGGCTTTCTGTTGCATCGTCCCGACCAGACCGACACTCGGCCTTGGGATGCTACCCTCGCCCAGCACGCTACACGCGTGCAAAACTATTGGAACGGGACAACTGTCTTTTTTCAGCAGTTTCGCTGGCACCCCCTCTAAACGGTTCGTTGCCTTCATACTATAACGCCCTTATCTGCCTAAGGCTCCACTGTCTTAGCAAGAACTCAGTGGTTTTTGGACGCTTGGTGAACCTTCGCTTTCGCTTGTATATAGCATGCCATGTAGGATAAACAACTGGCGTTCAAGTGCACGGGTGTACCGAGTAAAAAGCTAAGAATCCTCGGTATTACGTTCCTTGAAAAGCCAGGAAGCTACTACCAGACCTAGCAGAGTAGCGGTAATAGCTGCCAAACCTATCCTTACCAAGCCGGGCCTAGCAGCTAGTCCCCACGCTCCTACCAGCACAGTAGCCACAGCCACTACTGTGCCCCAATAGCGGACCATAGCACGTAGAGTAGGACCTAGCGCAGTTGCAATTCGCGGCAGGCGCCAGAGCGCCCAGCCCTGCACTAGCAAACCAACGAGCGAACTAATTAAAGCCAGCACCAGCACCCACGGCCCGGCCCACGGACCCACCTGAATCCAGTGCATTAAGGCGGGCAGGACGTCGGTGACAACGGTATTGTTGTGCGTGAAACTGTCCCAAAACAGGTGCAGCGCTGCCCCTACTACTATGCTCAGCAGCACACCGCCAAAATGAGTCCGTAGGTGGGGTCCCCACGTCAGATTCCCATACGGAGCTAAACGTTGTTGCACTGCTGCCGGTAGATGCGCCAGCAAGGGCTGGCGCACGAGTCCGTGAAATAGGAAAGCTAAAAGTAAGGCTACCGGGCAGCTAAAATAGAAGATACTGGCCAGCGAGTGGCTGTGTTGGTTGATTACTGCGAGCCGCCCAAACTTCTCGAAATCAGGCGCAATGCTGCCAGCAATCAGGCCGGTGGTAGATAACCATCGGAAGCGCGGACGGGCATAAAGTAGCGGCAATACAAGCGCGGGATGCGAGAACGTAAAAGGCATAGCAAGCAAAGCCAAGAGGCCTGGAACACCAAAGGCCACACCGCAAAGAAAAGCGCTGCTTGCTTTGTTTGAGCATATTGTTCGCAAAGCCGTATATCAACCGGTAGCTAGCCTGTTTAGGTGAGGAAAGAAGTTCTTTACCTTAATTAAGCTTGCTCATCCTGCTTCTAAAAACTTGTCTTAAATCAGAATCAATGGGCAATGCCCCAACCCAGTGTAACGGCGCGAGGCACCAACACGGTAGAGGTGAGATGCTCTAAGTAAAAGCTGGGTTCGGCAAGCAATTCTGTTGGCTAAGCTATTTGCAGGATTACGCGTGTTTGCGCTAAAAAACGTTAAGCCTCATAGCTGCAAATCAAAGAGTAAGAGTTAGTTGGCTGTAAGATATACTCCTATTTGGCGCGAACCGCACTACACGCTCCATATGGAGAAGCCCGAATTTTGTATTTGGCACTCAACCAGCGATGCGCTAGGTTAGGGGCGTAAACTTTAGGGGTGTCCTGCTAGCCAGGACTGAGATGATACCCTTTGAACCTGATCAGGCTGATACCTGCGAAGGGAAAAGTAGCTGAAGCAGCAGTGCGTCCGTGTGGGCTCGCTGGGCTCGCCCTCTATTGTTTATCGGCAGATTATCAATCAACTACCTCTTAGTTGCATGGTCTACTATATAAACAATACTCCCCAGGAGTCCCCCACCGCCCGTACCATTGCCGAGGCGCTAACCGAGCTACATCTGGTTGGCCAGCGTGGTATGGCGGTTGCCGTCAACGACGCCGTAGTGCCCCGCCCGGATTGGGCCCACTTCGTCTTACAGACCAACGACCGCCTAACCATCATCCGCGCCACTCAAGGCGGCTAAGCCCGCGCGTTCCTCCCTTTCCTTTCTTCGATGAAAAAAGACCAAGCCCCCAGCAGACGCTGGTGGAACGCGCGCCGCTAACCGGCTCGCGCAAAATCTACGTGCCCGGTCAGATTCATGACATCCGGGTGGCCATGCGCGAAATTGTGCTGGCGGATACGCAACGTAAGTTCGACTTCGCTAACCCTACCGAGGCCAACGCCCCCGTAACCGTCTACGACACCAGCGGCCCCTACACCGACCCCGCCATTGCCATCGACCTGAAAAAGGGCTTGCCCCGGCTGCGTGAAGCGTGGATTGAAGGCCGCGGCGACGTGGAACAACTGCCGGGCGTGTCGTCAGAATACGGCCAATTGCGGGCCGCCGATGAGCGCCTAGATCATTTGCGGTTCGAGCACATCCGTCCGCCGTTGCGGGCCAAGCTAGGGCGCACCGTTACGCAGCTGCACTATGCCCGCCAGGGTATCATCACGCCGGAAATGGAGTACATCGCCATTCGTGAAAATCAGCGCATCAATCAACTAGCTGCCGACGACACGTTGTGCACTCAGCACGAGGGGTATAGCTTCGGGGCCAACACGCCGCAGGGATATATCACGTCGGAATTCGTGCGCGACGAGGTGGCGGCGGGCCGGGCAGTTATCCCCTCCAACATTAATCACCCGGAAAGCGAACCGATGATTATTGGGCGCAACTTCTTGGTGAAAATCAATACCAACATCGGCAACTCGGCCGTGACGTCCAGCATCGAGGAAGAAGTGGACAAGGCCGTGTGGAGTTGCCGCTGGGGAGGCGATACGCTCATGGATTTATCGACTGGCAAGAACATCCACGAAACGCGCGAGTGGATTATTCGCAACTGCCCGGTTCCGGTTGGCACCGTGCCCATCTACCAAGCCCTCGAAAAAGTGAACGGTAAAGCCGAAGACCTGACTTGGGAGCTGTTCCGCGATACACTTATCGAACAGGCCGAGCAAGGTGTGGACTACTTCACCATTCATGCCGGCGTGCGCCTGCCCTACATCCCCTTGACGGCCAAGCGCGTGACTGGCATTGTGTCCAGGGGCGGCTCGATTATGGCGAAGTGGTGTCTGGCGCATCATCAGGAAAACTTCCTCTACACCCATTTCGAGGAGATTTGCGAAATCATGAAGGCCTATGACGTTGCCTTCTCGCTAGGCGACGGCCTGCGGCCCGGCTCCATTGCCGATGCCAACGACGCGGCGCAATTCGCGGAGCTAGAAACCTTAGGCGAGCTCACCAAAATTGCCTGGCAACACGACGTGCAGGTGATGATTGAAGGCCCCGGCCACGTGCCTATGCACCTAATCAAGGCCAACATGGACAAGCAGCTCAAGAAATGCCACGAGGCACCCTTCTACACGCTTGGGCCACTGACTACCGACATTGCTCCTGGCTACGACCACATCACCTCGGCTATCGGGGCGGCCATGATTGGCTGGTTTGGCACGGCCATGCTTTGCTACGTAACCCCCAAAGAGCACTTGGGCTTACCCAACAAGCAGGACGTGAAGGACGGCATCATTGCCTATAAAATTGCGGCCCACGCTGCCGATCTGGCCAAGGGCCACCCAGGCGCTCAGTACCGTGACAATGCCCTGAGCAAGGCCCGCTTCGAGTTCCGTTGGGAAGACCAGTTCAACCTATCCCTCGACCCCGACACAGCTCGTGAGTACCACGACGAAACCTTGCCCGCCGACAATGCTAAAGTGGCGCACTTTTGCTCGATGTGCGGCCCGCATTTCTGCTCGATGAAAATCACGCAGGAAGTCCGCGACTACGCCGCCCAGCAGGAAGTGGCCGCCGACGAGGCCCTCACGAGAGGCCTAGCAGAAAAAGCGCAGGAGTTTGTGGCGAAAGGCAGTGAAATCTACCTCTAGCGCCGTGCCCGAGCCTCGCCCCTACGCCTTGAGTATAGCCGGCTTCGACCCGAGTGGCGGGGCCGGCTTGCTGGCCGATTGTAAAACGCTGGAAAGCAATGCAGTTTACGGCCTAGGGGTGTGCACGGCTTTAACGGTGCAAAACGACGTGGCATTCGAGCGGGTGCAGTGGGTTTCGGCTGCTGATATTCTGGACCAGGCGCGGCTGCTATTCGCCCGTTTCACTATCGAGTATGTGAAAATTGGCCTGATCGAGAGCTTAACCCAATTGCCTGAACTATTAGCGTGGCTGCAAGCGCAAAACCCGCGGGTGTGCATCATCTGGGACCCAGTGCTGAAAGCTAGCGCGGGCTACGAGTTTCATAACAGCCTGCCCCTTGCCTTGGTAGAAGCTTTGTGCAAACCCTTAGCCCTGCTCACACCCAACCGGCCCGAAATGCTGCGGTTATGGCCGGCCGTCACGCCCGAGGCAGCGGCCCGCGAAGTCAGTGCTTTTTGCCCGGTACTGCTCAAGGACGGCCATGCCGACGGGGCTTCAGCTACCGACATACTGTTCCTGAATGGCGAGGAACACGCTTTTACCGCTCCGAGGCTACCGCACGGTGAGAAGCACGGGAGCGGCTGCGTGTTGTCGGCGGCCGTGCTGGCGCACTTAGCGAAAGGAGAGTCGCTGGAGGATGCGTGCCGGGCCGGCAAAGCCTACACGGCTACCGTGCTGGCGAGTAATCCTACCCTGTTAGGCTATCATTCTGCGTTTTCAACTCACCATGCATATCAGTAAACTACATTTTATTGCTGCCTCTGCTGAACAAGCAGAGCAAGCCTGCGCAGGCGGCGTCCGCTGGGTGCAGCTGCGCGTGAAAAACACGCCGGCTGCTGCGTGGGAAGAAGTAGCCCGCGCCACCCAGCAGGTCTGCCGGCACTACGGGGCCACGCTCATCATCAACGACAATCCGGCACTAGTGCGCACCATCGGCGCCGATGGCGTGCACCTTGGCAAAGAAGATATGCCGCCCGCCGAGGCCCGCGCCCTGCTTGGTGCTGGTCCTATTATTGGGGGGACGGCCAACACGTTCGAGGACGTGCAGCGACTCGCCGTTGCGGGCGTGGACTACATCGGCATGGGCCCGTTTCGCTTCACTACCACCAAGCAGAACTTAAGCCCAATTCTGGGTCTGGAGGGCTATCAGGCTGTCTTAGGTCAAGCGCGGGCAGCTGGTATACGCACTCCCATTATTGCCATTGGCGGCATCTTGATAGCCGATGTGCCCGCGCTTCTGGCAGCGGGCTTACACGGAGTGGCCGTATCGGGTGCTATTGCGCATGCCGCTGAGCCGGCAGCCGAGGCCGCCCTTTTCTTGGAACAGTTGCACCCGCAAGCTATTCGCTCATGAGCACTCAACCACTCGTTATTGCCGACCGGCAATTTTCGTCGCGTCTCTTCACCGGCACCGGTAAGTTCAGCTCGGCTGCCCTAATGGAAGATGCTCTGCTGGCCTCGGGCTCAGAGCTGGTGACCGTGGCCCTGAAGCGTGTGGACGTCACGGCGGCTGATGACGATTTGCTGCGCCACCTGAGTCATTCGCAGTTTCAACTACTACCTAACACCTCCGGGGTACGCACGGCCAAGGAAGCGGTATTTGCTGCCCAACTCGCCCGAGAAGCTTTGGAAACCAACTGGCTGAAGCTGGAAATCCATCCCGACCCCAAGTACCTGCTGCCCGACCCCGTGGAAACGCTGCAAGCGGCCGAGCAACTCGTCAAGCTAGGGTTTGTGGTGTTGCCCTACGTCCACGCCGATCCGGTGTTGTGCAAACGGCTGGAGGAAGTGGGCGTGGCGGCTGTCATGCCGTTGGGGGCCCCTATTGGCAGCAATAAGGGCTTACTGACCAGAGACTTTCTGGAAATCATCATCGATCAAAGCCGAGTACCGGTGGTAGTCGATGCCGGTATCGGAGCACCCTCGCACGCGGCAGCGGCTATGGAGCTTGGTGCTGCGGCCGTGCTGGTCAACACAGCTATTGCCGTGGCTGGTCAGCCAGTGGCCATGGCCCAAGCGTTCCGGCTGGCCGTGGAAGCGGGCCGCCTGGCCTACGAAGCCCGCTTGGCTTCGCCGTTAGCGCAGGCCGCCGCTAGTAGTCCACTCACCGCCTTTCTCGACTAGAATGAGTTTTCGCGATGTTTTAGACGCTCACTCCTGGGACACCACCAAGCACAGCATCTACGCCAAAACGGCCGCCGATGTAGAGCTGGCTTTGCGCGCGCCCAAGCGAAACTTGGAGGATTTCAAAGCCCTGATTTCGCCGGCCGCTGCGCCCTACCTCGAGCAAATGGCCCAGCTCAGTTCGCAAATCACCCGTAAGCGGTTTGGCAACACGGTGCAGCTCTACGTGCCGCTGTATCTGTCGAATGAGTGCCAGAATATTTGCACGTACTGTGGCTTCAGCCTCGATAATCATATCCGGCGCCGCACGCTGAGTACCGTAGAAATCCTGCAAGAAGCTGCTGTACTTAAAGCTTGGGGTTACGAGCATGTGCTGCTGGTAACAGGCGAGGCCAACCAGACGGTTGGCGTGGAGTACCTGCGCAACGCACTGCGCACCTTACGGTCCCACTTCGCCCACTTATCTATGGAGGTGCAACCCCTCGAGCAAGCAGATTACGAACTGTTGGCAACGGAAGGACTGACGACGGTACTAGTTTATCAGGAAACCTATCATCAGGAAGACTACAAAAAGCACCATCCCAAAGGCAAGAAGTCGAATTTCTATTACCGCCTCGACACCCCCGACCGGCTAGGCCGAGCCGGCATACACAAAATGGGGCTGGGCGTGCTGTTTGGGTTAGAGGACTGGCGCACCGACAGCTTCTACACGGCCCTGCACCTCGATTATCTGGAAAAAACGTACTGGCAAACCAAGTATAGCTTGTCGTTTCCGCGCCTGCGCCCGGCCGAAGGACTGTTACAACCCAAAGTGGAAATGTCGGATCGGGAGCTGGTGCAGTTGATTTGTGCGTACCGGTTGCTGAACGAGGAAGTGGAACTCTCGATTTCAACCCGCGAAACGCCAACCTTCCGCGACCATATCATCCGGCTGGGCATCACCTCGATCAGTGCCGGCTCGAAAACCAACCCCGGGGGCTACGTCGTGGAGCCCAGTTCGCTGGAGCAATTCGAGATTTCCGACGAGCGCAGCCCCGCTGAAATTGCGGCCATGATTCGGCGCCAGGGTTACGAGCCCGTGTGGAAAGATTGGGACCACGCCCTTACATCCGTCACGCCATGACCAGTGCTGAGCAAAGCCGGTACGCCCGACATATCATGCTGCCCGAAATCGGCTTGGAAGGCCAGCAGCGGCTAGCCCGCGCCGCGGTGCTGATAGTAGGGTGCGGCGGACTAGGGTGCCCTGTGCTGCAGTATTTGACTGCCGCTGGAGTAGGCACCATCGGCCTACTCGATGCAGATACTGTGGACGAAAGCAACTTGCAACGCCAAGTGCTCTACTCCACTGCCGATGTCGGACAACTGAAAGTAAAAGCTGCGCACGCCAAATTGGCCGCGCTAAACCCTTTCGTTACGTTCCAGCCACTACCCCAGCGCTTGACGGCCGCTAATGCGTTAGGTCTTCTGTCCGACTACGATGTAGTGGTAGACTGCTCCGATAATTTCGCCACCCGCTACCTCGTCAACGATGCTTGCGTGCTACTCGGCAAGCCGTTGGTGTTTGGTGCCATTTTCAAGTTCGAAGGCCAACTCAGCGTCTTCAACTATCAGAGTGGTGCCACTTACCGCTGCCTCTACCCCGAGCCGCCTGCCCCTGATGAAATGCCCAGCTGCTCCGACATTGGCGTACTCGGCGTGCTGCCTGGCATTGTGGGTACGCTTCAGGCCAACGAAACACTGAAGATACTGCTCCAACTAGGTGAAGTGCTACGAGGCAAGCTGCTTGTATTTAGTAGTTTAACCATGAGCTTCCAAACCTTTAATTTCCTGGCGGTAGAAGCCAATCAATACCTTACAACACTGGCCGATTACGAGGAACTGTGCGGGCCGGTGGTGCAAGAAATTACGGCCACGGGCTTAAAGCAGAAGTTGACGTCTGGCGAGACGCTGCAACTCGTAGACGTGCGCGAGCCCCACGAACATACCCGGCACAACATCGGGGCCGGTTACTGCCACTTGGCAACTTAACTGAGCAGTTGGACGGTTTGCTGCCTACCGTTCCTGTGGTCGTGTACTGCCAGTCGGGCGGGCGCAGCCGCAAGGCCGCCCGGCTGTTGCAGGACCGGGGCTTTCCGGTGGTGTACTCGCTGCAAAACGGCCTAGCTGATTTCTGATTGCAACTGCTGAAAGGCAACTAGTGGGTCGGGCTGCTGCCAGATACCGCCGAGTACAGCGGCGCCTGCAAAGCCTGCTTGCTGCACTTGGCGGATGTTGTGGGGCGTAATGCCACCCAGGGCTACAACCTGCGGTATGTAGCCCCGCCGCCCTTGCCAGCGACGAAGCGCCTCCTGCACCTGCTCCAGGCGGAAGTTGCTACGGTAATCCGCCTTACTGGTACTATCAAAGATAGGGCTCAGAAAAACGTAGTCGTAGGGTCGCCGGTGTCCCACTACGGCCTCCAAAGAATGAAAGGAAGCTGAAACGCTCTGGCCTCGCAGCTGCCGCAGCAAGGTGGTAGTGGTTGGTTTGCTGCGGCTTTTCTCTGTTAAGTGTATGCCTTTGAGTTTATAGCGCAACGCCAATTTATGGTGTGAATGCAGCACAAGCCGCTGGTGGTAAGGGGCCGGAACAAGCTGCAAGTACGCTTCCAACTCTGCCAGTGTCCAGTCTGGCTTGCGAATGTGCGCCGTCAGCAAGCCCTGGCGGAAAAGCTCAACTAGAAGCTCCACCTCATTTGCTACCTGTTCTGGAGGCGAGACGACGACGAGAGAGAAGGGTTTTAAAGACACAACTGAATGCGAAGCTAATTAGGCGCAACGAAGTCATTGGCCATCTATTGGCCCAAGGTACCAACCAACTTTAACCAAAGAATAACCATGCTGACTTACGTTGCAAGCCTGAAGCCTACATATAGAAGATAAGTTAATTCGCTTCCTTACCAACAGCAAAACGCCCCGCTCTACAGGTAGTAGAACGGGGCGTTGGTATAAAAAGGCGTTATCCGTAAGTCAGATCAACTGCTGACCGGAAAAGCACGCCGCTTAGTAACCTGGGTTTTGCGGCAGATTCCAGCTTTGCGCATCGTTCAAGGGAATGGGCAGCAAGGGCGTCGGATTCACTGAGGGTTCGCTGGCTATGTGCGAAAGCGCACGGGCCCGCACCTCGGGTGACAGGATGCCCATGTAGCGCCCCGTGCGAATCAAATCCCAAAGGCGCAGCGACTCTTCTCCGAATTCCACCCGGCGCTCATGCCAGATGGCTGTCAGCAAGGGTTGGCCTGACAGGCCCATATTCAGGTCTGGCAGCGTGCTGGCTGGCGCGTTGGTGGGTTCGTAGGTTACGGAGCCCAGCGTGGTGCCTGGCGGCCGGGTGGAAACGCGTGCCCGCCGCCGTACCTGATTGACCAAGGCTACAGCTTCAGCAGGTTTGCTGGTCTGGGCAGCGGCTTCGGCCTTCATCAGTAGGATGTCGGCGTAGCGTATCTTACGGACGTTTTGAGGTCCCGACTCCGGGGCATTGGGTCTGAGAATAGCCGCCTTGCGGTTGAAATAGCCCGTGGCGTTCTGGGTGAGGTCGATACGGTTGAGGATACCCAGCGCAATGTCGTTGTCCTTGATAACCGTGACTTCGCGGCGCGGGTCGTTGGGCTCAAACTCATCCACTAAGCTCTGCGTGGGGTTGTTGAACCCGTAGCCAAACGTGTTGCGGTTGTTCTGAAAAATATTGCTGGTTGTGCCCACCGAAATGGGGCCGTAGCCGTTGTTGTCCGATCCAAACTGAATCTCGAACAACGACTCGCTGCTGTTCTCACCAACTTCTTGGTGAATGGCTGCGTAGTTGGCTAGTAGGCTGTACTGGTTGGAGGCGATGATGGTGTTGGTGATGTCATACACTTCCTGCCACGTGTGGTTGTTGCCGTTCACGGTACCCAACTGGTACATAATAACGCGGGCCAAGTAGCCGTTGGCAGCGCCTTTGGTAGCGCGGCCTAGGTCAGCGGCCGCATAAGCACTTTTTTCAGGTAGCAGCGCCGCGGCATCCTTCAGGTCCTTCTCGATAAAGGCGTAGGTCTGAGCGATGGTGGCGCGGGTTGCGTTGCGCGCTTCCGACGGTGCTAGCGTTTTCTCGAACAGCGGAACGCCCCCGTAAAGCTTCACTAGGTTGAAGTAGAAATACGCCCGTAGGAACAGGGCTTCGCCCTTCAGTCGTGATTTGAGCGCCTCGTCGATGGTACCCGCATCGATGCTGTTAATTACGGTGTTGGCTCGTGCAATACCCGTAAAACTATGGGTCCAAAGCGAGTTGATGATTGGACTACTAGACGGAGTATTCCAGGTTTTAAGCTCGATAAGGGAAGGAAAGTCGCTGGGCGAACTGCCCCCTTTATCGGAATCATCGGTCATTAAGTCGCCAAACATCCATTCGAAGTTCTGGGCCACGTACTGGCCGTTGGGGTCACCCCATTTGGGCCCCTGGTCCCAGGCGGCTACGTCGTACACAGCATTGACGGCCTGCACGGCATTCACGGCGTCTTTAAAAAGATTATCCTGGGTGGTGGTGCCGAGAGGTTCTTTGTCCAGAAAGCTTTGACAGCCAGGAGACAGGACCGTAATCAGTAGTAGGCCGAGCAAAGCGGCGCGAGTGGGTTTCATATAAGTTAGGTGGGAATTGACTAATTAAAACTGCACATTGAAGCCTAAGCGGTAAGTGCGAGCCTGCGGGTAGTTACCGTAGTCGACGCCGTACGCAAGGGGGTCGTTGTAAGAGGCCGACGTGGAAATTTCGGGGTCGTAGCCGGTGTAGTCCGTGATGGTAAACACGTTGTCAACCGAGGCAAACACCCGGGCACCCTTCACCTTCACCTTACCCAAAAAGGCTTGGGGTAGCGTGTAGCCTAGTTCCATGTTGCGGGCGCGCAGGTAGCTGGCGTCTTCTATATGGCGGCTGCTTAGGCGGTCGTTGCCGTTGGTATCGTTCGACGTGATGCGAGGCTCATTGCTGTTGGGGTTGCTGGGCGTCCACCGGTCCATGCGGCTCGCATAGAAGTTGCTCCACACACCCACAAAGTCGGCGGACTTGTTCAGGTGGAAACCTGCACCGTTCACAGCTTCGGCACCCTCCACGCCATACAGCAAGACCTTGAAATCGAAGCCCGAGTAGCTCAGGTTCAGCGAAGCGCCGTAACTGAAGTCGGGGGTGCCGCTGCCCAAGTACTTGTTATCGGCGGCCGTAATTGTGCCGTCACCATTGGTATCCTGGTAGCGCATATCGCCGGGTACAGCACCCGGCTGCACACGCTTCGTCACTCCATCGGCACCTGTGAAAGTATAGGCGTCAATTTCGGCCTGCGTGTGAAACACGCCTTGAGCCTGCAAGCCATAGAAATAGGCTATTTCGCGGCCCACGCTGGTAAGGGTAGTGTTACCGATTTGCGTGAGTACAGTGCCGGCAACAATGGGGTTGCCGCCGCCTAGGCTGGTTACTTCGTTGTTGATTTTGGTGAAGTTAACGCCCACGTTGTATTGCAGCTTGCCCACCTCATTGCGGTAGTTCAGGGCCAGTTCCAGACCCCGGTTGCGCAGGGAGCCCACGTTGGCGCTAGCGGGAGCCTGACCCAAGTAGTCGGGTACCGGAGACAGCGCAATCATGTCTTGGGTGCGCCGCTCGTAGTAGTCGGCCGTGAAGGTCAGCTGGCTGTTGAACAACTCGGCATCGATGCCCACGTCGGTGGTAACAGCTGTTTCCCACTTCAGGTCCGGGTTGTTGACCCGAGTGATGGCCAAACCGGGAGCTGGTGCTCCGTTGAATATGTAGATCTGGTTGTTGCTCGCCACCGAGGCGTAGCCATAGTTAGGGGCAGCGTTTTGGTTGCCCACCTGGCCGTAGCTGGCTCGTAGCTTCAGCACTGACAAGTAGTTGACGTCCTTAAGGAAATTCTCATTGGAGATATTCCAAGCAGCGCCTACCGATGGGAACGTGCCCGTGCGCACCGGTCCGAGAAACTTCGAGGTCTGGTCGAAGCGTAACGTACCCGTGACCAAGTACTTGTCGCGGAAGTTGTAGTTGGCTCGGCCGAAGTACGATATCAGGCCTCCGTCGTACTGCGAACTGCGCACCACGTTGCCGGTGCTACGCGAGGCCGAAGCATATTGCAAGGAGGCATCGGCCGGCACGTTGTAGGCCGTAATGGAAATGCCGTTGCCGAAGCCGCGCTGCGCCTCCTGGCCTAAGGTAGCCGAGAAAGAGCTGTTGTCGGAGAAGGTCTTGTTGTAGTTGGCGTAATTCGACCACACCCACGAAACGTTTTCGCTGCGCGTTTCGATGAGTGCGCTCTGGGCCCGGTTGTCTACCGGGCCGATGTAGTACTGCGGCTGGTAGGCTTTAGGGTGGTTGTTGTTGTAATTCACGCCGAACGTAGAGCGGAACGACAATCCTTCAAACAACGAAATGTCAAGGTAGCTGCTGCTAAACAAGTTGTTGTTCTGCGTCTTATTGTACTTCTGTTCGTCGAGGTAACGCGGCACGTTCAGCACGTTGCGCGTGATGATGTCTTCGTTGTAGGTTCCGTTGGGGCCAAACGGGTTGAAAACAGGGTTCGATTGCACGGCGTATTGCAGCACCAAGTAAGGTGGCGAGCCACCCTGACCGTCGCCAGAGCCCGTTTGGTTGCTGTTCGTAAATGTGGCCGCCACGCCCGCCTTGATGCGCTTGGTGAGCACCACGTCGTCGTTCACCCGAATCACGTACTTCTTGAAACCTGAATTCTTGATAATGCCGTTTTGCTGAAAGTAGCTACCGCTCACCAAGTAGCGATTCTGCTCGGTACCACCCGAAGCCGACAAGCTGTAGTTGGTAATCAAGCCCTTCTGCGTTACCAGATCCTGATAATCAATGCCTTTTGCGTTGGTAGCAATAGCATCCTGCAGCAGCGAGTTATAACTATCAGGTACTTGTTTCCCGGCGTTGGCAAAAGCCTCCGATACGAGCGTCGAGTATTCGGCGGCGGTGGTTAAGGGCAGCGTCCGCCGAATCTGCTGAAAGCCGGTATAACCCGTTACATTGAACTGCGTCTGACCAGCCTTGCCATGTTTGGTGGTGATGAGCACTACACCGTTTGCGCCACGTGAGCCATAGATGGCTGTAGCCGAAGCATCTTTTAGAATTTCTGTTGACTCGATGTCGGCGGGTAGCAAAAACCCGATGTCACTGGTTTGAATACCGTCCACAACGTAGAGCGGGTCGCTGTTGTTGATGGTGCCTACGCCCCGCACCCGAATTCGAGTGCCGGAGCCCGGTTGACCACTGTTCGCTGTCACTTCTACGCCAGCTACCCGTCCTTGCAACGACTGCACTGGATCGGAGGTGGCAACTTGCGTGAGCTGGGCGCTACTCACGGAGGCCACTGCGCCTGTTAGGTCACTTTTGCGCGCAGTACCGTAGCCGATTACTACTACCTCGTTCAAGGCCTGCGAATCTTCAGCTAGTGTTACAGTTAAGTTGGTGGTAGCTCCAGTTACTGGTACTTCCTTGCGAGTGAAACCAACAAAACTCACTACCAGTACGCTGTTTTCGGGTACTTGAAGCGTGAAGCTACCATCTGCCCCAGTGCTTGTGCCAGTAGTAGTTCCTTTCACAACTACCGTCACACCTGGCAGCCCTGCACCCTTACTATCGACTACCCGGCCACTGACCCCAATATCTTGGGAAACGTTTGCATTGGAAACGTTTGCATCTGTGGGCACTTTAAGAACTATGCGGCCATTGATAACTTCGTACTCGATTTTGAGAGGTGCCAATACCTCATCCAGTACTGCAGACAAGCTTTCTTCGGTAGCCTGCACGCTTACTTTGCGCTCTGCTCCTATCCGTTGCTGGCTGTACACGAAGCGGACATTAGCCTGCCGAGCAATTTGGGCTAAGGTTTCCTTGATAGTTTGCCCTTCCACCTGCAGCGTGATTTTGCGCTCTAGAACGGTCTGAGCGCGACTTGCATTTGGCCCCGGAGCAGCGGGGTGTCCGGCTAGAATGGGTTGAGCCGTAACCAAGCTAACAGGCAAACCAACTAGCGCGCTTTGCAGCAATAATACCTTCAGCTTTGGCCATGCAGGCGGTGAGAAATGTACTGGATGTTTCATAATACTGTGAATGGTATGGGAATTTTAAGAAACAGTGAATACTCTAGGAGTTAAGCAACGTGTGGTGAGTCAGCTGTTGAAAACCAACTACTTGCTCAAAGAGCTTAATTCGCAGCCCGAGCTTTGGAATACAATTTTCTCGTTGGTAAGAGAATAGCGAGCCCCCAAGGATTTGCACAGCAAGCCAAGTTTTTCGAACAACGTTTCGCGGTCGAAAGAAATGCTGACGGTACAGCTGGCTAGCTTGTCTTGATCGTACACTATATCTACTCCGTATGCTTTCTCAAGGGCCGTTAGTACTTCCACCACGGGACGTTCCTCGAATTCAAATTTCTGCGGACGCAGAATTACAGGTTTCGTAACAAGCTGCTTTTGCAGATGACGGTTGGCTACCGAGTACACGACTTGTTCATTGGGGAGCAATAGGACACCGTTGCTTGCCGGTTGTGCCGGAGTGGCAGTAAGCTTTGCATCTTTACGAGCTTGCACAGCTACCTTGCCCTCTCTGACTGCAACTGACGCTTCGCTGCTGCCAGCATAAGCTTTCACTCGGAAGCTGGTGCCTAACACCGTAGTTACCACTTGCTTCGTGAATACTAGGAACGGCTGTGCTGGATTTTTGTGAACCTTAAAGTAGGCTTCGCCTTGTAGATATACCTCTCGTCTGGGACCCACAAAAGCTGTTTGGTACCGCAAACGGCTGCCAGGATGCAGTGTAATAGCGCTGCTATCCGGCAAAACGAAACGCTGAACTTGCGAGGTTTGGTTGTATCGAATAATCCAGCCATTGTTGGACGCCACTTGACTAGATAGCTGGACCCCTTGCCACTGGTTTGAAGTGAACAGTAATCCAAGTGCTGCTCCTAAAACCAGAAGAGCAGCCATCCATTTTAGTGGGGCACTTTGCCAGAAGGATGCCGGATGTTGAATGACACGGGCACCTTGAGATGGTATTGCTTTGCTGCGAACCAAGCGTTGCCAGATGGCATCTTCCACTGCTTCTTGATTCTGGCTCCGAAGAGTTTGGACTTCCACTTCCTCTAAGCGCGCATACCAGCGTTCCACCGATGCCCGCTCTTCAGCAGTGCATTGGTTGTCGAGGTACCGTTGCAGCAAATTTTGGAATTCAGCCTCCGTCACGCTAGCAGGAATTAGTGGGGTTCTATTTAACAAGTCAACGAACTTGCCGATACCCCTAAACCAATTGAAAGTTTTTTTGAAAAAACTTACTTATGCTTGCGTGCTTGGCTAATGCGTTAAAGATAAACTGCTGGCTATATGGATATTATCGGCTTAGTGTATCCACACTAATAGAGGCAAGATCAGCAGCAAATAATCGCGCAGGTAAGTGCGAAGGAGCTTTAAAGATTTAGTTAGGTGGTATTCCACGCTCTTTTCAGAGAGCTTGACTCGCACCGAAATTTCGGATACACTATAGTGCTCGAGGCGGCTGAGCTGAAAAATCTCCCTTGACTTCTCCGGCAACTTACGCATGCTCGCCAACAGGGCCTCGCTTAAATCATTGAAGGCGAGGGATTTTTCAGTGTCGGTATCCGCCTCATTGGTGCTTAGCCGGCAGTACAACTCGTAGCCTGACTTTACTTGCTGCGCTTTGATATAATTGATAATTCGATAACGAATGGCAGTAAATAGGTAGTTCTCTAGTTGCTCAATTTGGTTGCTGCTCCGGCGAGCCCAGAGGTCGGCAAATAAGTCTTGCACAAGTTCTTCGGCTACCTCACAGTTCTTGAGCTTCCGGTACGCCACCGTAAACAAGCGATAGCAGTAGCGCTTATAAATCTCCGTAAAAGCCTGCTCTTGATCCTCTCGCAGCGCATCGAGTAGAGCGGCGTCCGTCCAAGCGGCATACAGGCAAAAAGAAGAATTCACAGAACTAAAAATGCTGAGAGGACACGATTTGCAACCAATATACAATTTTACGTTAGATTCGTGATACTCAAGCACAGTTACTTGAAGGCAGATGCCTTGCCATGAAGGGTAACGTAACTACTTGAAATCGAAAAAACGTAACCGCTTGAATCGGTTGCTTGATCGGGCCTATTCAGGCTTAGCCATACGTGCAGACTTAAGGCCTAGCCGGCAGCCACCAGGATTTCCATGCTCACGAACTTCCCTTTCTCGAAGGTGTAAACCACCTGCGACCCGGCTGGCCCTAGTACGCGCTGCTCGTCGGGCTCTATGGTGAGGGTAGCTGCCCCCTGTTCATTACCTTGAACTTGGTAGTTGATCTGCAGAGGGGAGGCCAATAAGGCTTGTAGGCTAGCGAGGTCTGTCATGGAAGCGTATACGGTGGAAGTTATTAGAGAGGTTAAATTCCCAGCAGCGGAACCGTTTCCGGCGCGTTAGTAAATCATTAGACGCTACTAGGACTTATTCACTGAAAAGATTTATCCCTTGCTTATTTAGTGGGCGCTAAGTCCACTAAATAAGCAAGGGATAAATTATGTGTTAGCAGTCAGTTCTGATACTGCTAACGACCAACTACTCTTCTTCGCCAGTTGGCACGTCGGGGCCGGTGGGCAGGTTGAGCAATGGACCGAACAGCAGTGCGTTGGTGAAAAGGCGGTCCGTGCCGTGCCAGTAGTGGCGGAAGTTTGGGTCATCAGCAAACAGAATCACCCGGCCCGCTCCCGACTTGCTAACCACGACGGCCGCCGAGTTGCTGATTTGTCGCAGATTGTTGCGTGATACGTAGCCGCTTACCAGGGGCGCGGCTGCATATTGGGCCACCGTTGCGTAGGGGTTGCGGCTGGGGCGTAAGAAGGTGGTGCCGTTGCGGAACACAAACAGTTGCCGGTTGGTCAGTCCGAAGCCGATTGGGTTGGTTGGATCCACGCTGGCTCGGTAAATGGAGCCAGCAATGGCGCGGGTGCCTTCTTGCTCTTGCTCTACAAAATCAACCCGCTTGGCGAAGGGAAGCTCACTTTTCTTGGGTCGCTGAGTTGCTTTGGGAGTGGGCGGCGTGGCTTCGGCTATAGCCACCGCTAAGGCTGTGGTATCGGCCCAGCCAGCGCTGGCCGGAATCAACAGTTTCTCTTTTACGATGCCTTGCTTGATGGCCCATTCCGAAGCGTTTTTCAGGGTGATGAGTGTGCCGCCATCCGTTACCCAACGCCGAATTTTATCGACGGTTGCTTTATCGAGCGTGGCGTAGCT